>CAJWBN010000173.1 GCA_913020735.1 uncultured Acidimicrobiaceae bacterium | reverse complement strand
GGAAAACCATGACCAACTCTCCGTAAGCAGCGCCGGTCGACAACAAGTTCAGCAAGGCAGCTTTTATAGGCACCAAGATTGATCTGAATACCAACATCAACAAGATAAAGCTAAGGGCTATAACTCCAGCGATGAAAATAGGTAAACGACCTTGTACTCGGTCAGAAACGTCAGCAAATGAAGCGGTTGCTCCACCCACGTGCGCTCGAGCGTCGTCGTCAAGAATCGATGAGAATATCGGCCCTCGGATGCGTTCTAGTAGATCGACGGTTAGAGGATCTTGCGGTGCGGTCGTTGGGAACACAAGAATGGTCGCTGCCTCACCGACCGGGCTGCGTTCTGGGGGTTGCACAAAAGCAACTCCAGCATCGTTTTGTAAAGCTGCTGCTAGCGACATGAGTTCTTGATCATTCACATTAGACGTGTCGACTGCGACTAAGAGAGGCCCACTGAAACCGGGGCCAAAGCCTTGAGCTAGTAGATCGTAAGCCTGCCGCGAGGTTCGTTCCTCGGGCATGTTGCCTTGATCGGGGAACCCAAGTTTTAGGTCAAGTACGGGGGCGGTAAGGGCCACAAGCAGAGCCAAAGTGGACAACATGTATGGCCAAGCATGTTTAGAAACATGGTCACCCCAGCGTTGCCACCTTCCTGTTGTTGTGACTCGTTGAAGTGTTGGGTTTGAACGAGTCCGCTTAGGGTTAACCCGGTGTCCGGCCCATCCCAGTAAGGCGGGCAGAATCGTAAGCGATGCGAGAACCATCAGCCCAACAACTATCGAGACCGCCAC
The DNA here is from genome assembly GCA_913020735.1 of uncultured Acidimicrobiaceae bacterium. Lineage (GTDB taxonomy): Bacteria > Actinomycetota > Acidimicrobiia > Acidimicrobiales > Poriferisodalaceae > MedAcidi-G3. The sequence continues at coordinate 1,798 of CAJWBN010000173.1, read as the reverse complement.
TGCTGCCGCAGTCATAAATGGAAGCCCGGCCATGGCTAGACCCAAGATCGCTATGACAACTGTGCCTCCAGCGAAGATAACTGAGAGACCTGCTGTCGCGTTTGCTCTGCCGGCGGCGTCTTCAACTGTTAGGCCGTCAGCCAACCCTTCACGAAATCTCGTGACAATAAATAGTGCGTAATCAATGCCAACTCCAAGCCCAATCATTGAGGCCATATTGGGAGTCCACTCAGGGACGTCCATTCCTATGGCGACTAAACCAATGATTCCGCCGATTCCTAGAGCCAAGCCAAATAGTGCCAGGCCGATCGGTAATCCCATCGCAACAATGCTGCCGAAGGCCAACAGGAGAACCACTACAGCTGAAATGAGGCCCAGCATTTCCCCGAGTCCAGTTTCGGGTTGATCAGCAGCGTTGTATAGATCGCCACCAAATTCGACACGTAGTGCCTCCTGAGTCCCGATGGCTTCGCGACCTGTCTCCTCGAGGGTTTCCAACATTGCTAAAGAAGGAATAAAATCGGGACTGTAAGCAACGCGGAACAAGCCAATAGTTCCTGATGAGCTAATTGTTTGGCCTGCCGTAGGAGGTACAACGACTTCTACGCCATCAATACCGGCCAACGCAGCGGTGAGTTCTTCTAGGGCTTTTCGTTGAGGAGCGTCGCTCAACAAGGACCCGTCTGGGGCTTCGACAACGACTTGAGCGTTGATGCCGCCTTCGGCCGGAAAGCGATCCGACAAAAGATCATAGGCATCTTGGCTATCGAGACCGGGAACGACAAAGCCGTTGGTCATTTCCCCGCCAATAGCGCCGTTCAGGCTTATTAAGGCAATTGCGGAGATAAGCCACGCTCCGATAGTCCGCCATCGACGACGAACACAGGCGCGACCCAAGTGATATAGGAACACGGACACAGCGTCAGTCTGGTCCATGAACCTTCAAATAACACATCTTGTATCAAGTAATTATCCGGCAAGTTCTCGCTACATCTGAGCCGATATTGTTATTGACGCACTGTTGAGTGAAGGGCTAGCGGTACCCTGCGAAATAGTAAACCGCGACCTTGAAAAGCGGATATAACTCCAGATACAGAAACTGACGTGACCCTTCACCTATACGACACCATGCAGCGCGAAAAGGTGCAATTCGTCCCTCGTACCGAGGGAGAAGTCGCCATGTACGTGTGTGGACCGACGGTGTATGACGTTCCACATCTCGGACATGGCCGCACTGCTTTAACTTATGACGTTATTCGCAGGTATCTCGAGTGGACTGGTTGGACTGTCACGGTCGCTTCGAATGTCACTGACATCGATGACAAAATAATTAATCGAGCCGAAAACGAAGGCAGGACAGAACCAGAGGTCGCTGCTGAATTCACCGCCGCCTATGACGAGCAGATGCAACGACTGGGTATTCTTTCTGCTCAATCTCGGCCTCATGCGACACAATTTATTGAAGGCATGATTGCCATAATCTCCGAGCTCATTGACATAGAGGCTGCCTACATTGTTCCTGACAAGGGCGTTTACTTTTCAGTAGAAGGTCTGAGTGACTACGGGCGGCTCGCTGGGCGGGATTTAGGTCAGTTGCTTGAAGACGCTGGCCAAAGAGTTGATGTTGACGCTGAGAAACGGTCTCCACTTGATTTCGCTCTTTGGAAGTCAGCGAAACCGGGTGAACCTTCATGGGACACCCCCTGGGGTTCTGGGCGACCAGGTTGGCACACTGAATGTGTCGCTATGTCTTTGAGTGCCCTAGGACCCGGATTCGACATACATGGAGGGGGAGACG
>CAJWBN010000172.1 GCA_913020735.1 uncultured Acidimicrobiaceae bacterium | reverse complement strand
GACTGGCCCCCATCGCGTCGCACAGTCTTTGCCACTGAGGTTCCAATACCTGAAGAACGATCCATCCCTGTGGACCTCTGTAAGTGCCCGATGGAACCACAATGCTGAATTGCCGGCCAGATCGTTCCTGACTCCAAGTTCCACCGCTGGCGCTATGGCCCTGAACGGCGATCGAATGCATCGCGAATAGCGGGTCAACCAAGGTCACTTCGAGGTATTGGCCCTCTCCGGTACGCTCCTGGTGGAACAAGGCATGTCCGATCGCACCAAAAAGCATTTGACCGGCTGCGCAATCCGATATCGGCGATCCGGTGAACTGCGGGGCACCTTCAGGCTCTCCAGTTAGATGCATCATCCCGGACAAAGCCTGGCCCATTAAGTCGAAACCTTGCAAGTGCGCCAGAGGGCCTGACTTTCCGAAAGCAGATATCGAAGCCATTATTAATCGAGGATTAAGCTCATGCAGGCTCGCCCAATCTAAACCTCTGCGTTCGAGGACTCCCGGCCCGAAGTTTTCAACTACTACATGACACTCGAGTGCCAACCTCTTAGCTAAGTCGCAAGCCTGCTCTGAGCCGAGATCCAGGCACACAGAGCGTTTGCCACGGTTTTGCTGCGTGTAATACGACGAGGAACCGTTTTCCGACACGAACGGAAGTGTGCGGCTCGGGTCTCCTTTTGGTCCGTATTCCACCTTTATGACATCCGCCCCCAGTTCAGCAAGCATTCGAGTAGCACTGGGACCCGAGAGATATTGGGTGAAGTCGAGGATTCGTATACCTTCCAAAAGCATCTGCAGACATTAGGCCGAAGAGCAATGAAGTGCAGATTTACTGGCCATTCCGAGCAATACAGTGGCAAAATCTCGGAACGTGAAAGCAAATGACCGGCTAACGATCGGGATTGATACGGGCGGGACCTACACGGACGCGCTTGTATACGCAAGGAGCACCAACGCGGTCGTAGCGAAGACAAAGGTTAGAACAACTCACGGGAATCTAGGAGGCTGCGTATCGACCGCCTTGAGTGACGTTCTGGCTCACCCCTTGGTGGACACCTCAAATATCGACTTAGTCTGTGTTTCGACGACCCTCGCAACCAACGCGCTAGTAGAGGGCGCTGGCAGACCGGCCGGTCTTATTAGCATTGGACTTGAAGCCGCTGTGACGAAGCGCGGCGGCTTGAGCGAACTCACCCAGGAAAATCCGCTCCTACATTTACGGGGCGGCCATTCGTCATACGGCTTAGAGAACGAACCGCTAGATCTAGGGCCTCTTCGCGAATGGCTGTCCGCGAATGACGGGACCTTAGAGGCCTACGCCGTGGTCGGTTCCTTCAGCGTTCGAAACCCAGAACACGAGCTAGTGACGGCCACAGCAATCCATGAAATAACCGACAAGCCAGTCACCTTGAGCCATGAACTATCAGCTCAGCTTGATGCTCCGAAGCGATCAGTCACCGCACTTTTAAATGCGCGTCTGGTGCCTCTGGTCCAAGAGTTAATTGTCGCCGTTGAGAACGCTATGACCAATTTGGGAGTGACGGGTCGATTGTTGGTGATGCGAGGAGATGGATCACTCGTCTCATCCGATTTCGTCAAAAACCGACCAATCGAGACGATTCTGTCAGGGCCCGCTGCCAGCGCTACGGGGGCCGCAGCCCTAAGTGGTATACGCGATGGCGTCGTCGCCGATATCGGCGGAACCACCACCGACGTCGCGATAATCAATGACGGCAGATCGGCCGTCCGCCCGGGAGGGGCCAACGTGGGCGGCTACGAAACGATGGTCAATGCGATCCGCATACACACACATGGGATTGGCGGCGATAGCCATGTGCGACCCACACCACTACTGGAAATGTCTCTGTCCATTGGCCCTCGTCGTGTTACGCCCTTGGCTTTGGCTAGCCGGGAGAGACCTGAGATCGTAGAGATGCTCGAAGGTCAACTCGCTAGGCCAGTCGCCTCTGCCAACGACGGCATTTTCCTCTGGACACAAGCCAGCGGTCGCGACTGGACTCCACAGTCTTCCGTTGAAGCCAAGGTTTTGGAAGCCGTTAACGGCTCCTTAGCCGTTGCAAGCATGGGAGACATTGTCTCTTCCGGTCTCGAAGGAAATGCCGTCGAACGGCTAATCAGCATTGGGGTGTTGGCTTCAGCCGCCTTCACTCCTACCGACGCGGCTCACGTGTTAGGCATCGACAACCGATATGACCCACTCCCTTCCCACCTCGCCGCCGATGTTCTCGCTCGCCAACGAGACCGATTTGGCGCCCCACTCGCCGATAGCGGTGCACAATTATCCGATGATGTAATGAATTCAGTCGCACAGATGATTGGAAACACGATCCTGGCTGCTGGAGCCGATGATGACGGCGTACCCGCGGCCGAGCTAGCGTCAGCCATACGGGCACAGGACTACCTTTCCAGGTCGGCCTCTAAACACCGTGTTTTAGATGTGTCCTTAGGCATCCGTAACCCTTTTGTTTGCGTTGGAGCTCCAGCGCCCCTCTATCAATCCAAACTTCACGATTACCTGACTTCTTTATGCCAGATTCCAGAGCATTTCGATGTAGCCAACGCATACGGAGCCGCTACGGGTGTGGTCCGGCTTTCCACCAACACCATCGTGAGCGCGCCTCGCAGAGGATTATTTAGGGTGCATGCAGGAAATCCTGCGACGTTTTATGAGCTGAACGCGGCGCAAGACTTTGCCGA
>CAJWBN010000171.1 GCA_913020735.1 uncultured Acidimicrobiaceae bacterium | reverse complement strand
CCCAATTGGTGGGGCAGCAGCCGACATTAAAGCAGCGGCAAACAATGACTTCATGGACGCCAACCCCGCAGCCGCACAACTTCTTACTGACATCAAGCTCTCAGTAATGGACGTTTCTGTAGCAAACGTGGCCCAGGGTGAAGGTGCAGATCCCAAGGATCTTGCAGCTGACTGGATTGCTGGCAACCGCGCAACTGTCGACGGCTGGCTCGATGCCGCTCGTGCAGCTGGCTAAAGCCAACGCTTAGACGTTCCCTTCGGGGAGCGTAATGAAATCGTCTTGAAGGCGGGGCTTCGGTCCCGCCTTCAGCGGTTTTCTGAGCACGTTACGCAACGCCACCCTGAACAAGGTGACATCTCACCAGCGTCTACTCGCCGCAACCCTGTGCCCCTTCGACCCGTCTCGGCCAAGACCTACTAATTGAGTGGGCTCTTGGGGACTTCCAACCATGGCCCTCAGCTAGTCAGGACCGCCTCACAGAAGAGATCTAGCGTAGCCCGGGCTTCGGCGCCGCTCACATTGCCGAAGGCTGGACAGATCGTCACGTGTTCTAAGCCTGATTCTTGTTCGAACTGATCGAAATATTCGGCTACCTGTTTAGCAGTGCCCGCAACGAGAGACTCAGTCTCGAAGGCTTTGTCTACATCCCCCAGGAAACTCGGGACCATTGTGGGCGGCCATAGGTCGTACTGACGAAAGAGCTTCGTCAGGTTGGCATCAAAGTGTTTCCAAGCCCTGGTTGCGATCTCAGTCGCCTGCCTTTCAGTTGAAGCGACAACCACTCTTCGTAGGGTCGAAAGGATTGGCGGGTGACCGCCAGCTCCGTCACCGTTTTGCTCCTCACGGTAGGCAGCGACGCGTTCAGGAATTAATTTCATTGGCCCGGGAATGATTGTGCTTACACCCAGTTTCGCCGCTGTCGACAGGGTGCCTGGCCTCCACAACGGCGGATGCGGGTCTTGGTAAGGCCCTATTTCTAGAGGACGTTCCTTCGCTGACGAAAATTGGCCATCGTAGTTGAACAAGACACCCAGACCTTCTTTAGAGACGAGGTTCATGGCCGAGAGGACATAGTCCAAAGTCTCTTCCATACGCTCGGTCGCTTCATCGCGAGGAATACCCCATAGCAACTGTTCCGGCGGGCTAATGCCCTTACCGAAGCCGACGTCGAGACGGCCATGGCCGAGATGATCAAGCATGCACAACTCTTCATACAGTCGCATCGGGTCATAGAACGGCAGAAGGTGCACCAGAGACGAAACTCGAATCGTGGATGTTTCCTGGATGACTGCGCTTAGAAGGACGTTGATACTTGGGGCAATATCTAAGGGAACATGATGATGCTCAGACTTAAACCAATGAGTAAAGCCAGCTTGGTCAGCCGCACGCGCCAACTGGAGGTGTTCGCTGTACTGATCTGCCAGCGGAGTACCTCCGTCGTTCTCCATCTGGTCGAATAAACCAAAACTTAGTCGGCGGGTCATTCAAGTAATTCCGGCAAGACTTGCGGTTGAGCTGATGCGGTAACACGAGCTAGTCCACCATCAACGACCAGGGTCTCACCGGTTACATATCGAGAGCTATCGGTGGCGAAGAACGCAACGACATCGGCTATGTCATCACCAAACCCCCACCTTTTCAGCGCAATTTGTCCTTCCATTTCCTCGATTAACCCGGGAACGGTATTTCGACTTTCTTCCCAAATTGCGGTCGCTATGAGGCCTGGTGCGATTGAGTTGACTCTGATCCCGTCGGGCCCCCAGTCCGACGCAAGAGCTCTGGTCATCGCGTCAACTGCCCCTTTGGTTCCCGCGTAGGCAACTCTGGCTCCCGGCCCTCGAATACCTGCAACGGAGCTGACGTTGATAATTGAACCTCCACCGCGCTCCTTCATTGAGGGAGCTAGAGCTATCGACAAGGTCAATAGAGACCGCACGTTGATTGCAAAGACGAGGTCAATTTCGTCTTCGGTTAGTTTTTCCGGCATTCGACGCATTGGGATACCTGCGTTATTTACCAAAATGTCGATACCGTCGACGTGCTCAAGGATGGTTTCGGCGAGCTTGGTTCCCGACCTAGGTTCAGCGAGGTCGGCTGGAACAACGATTGGTGAATTCGATAATCCTGCCGCTACCCGGTCCAGATCTGAGAGAGTCCGGCCGCTCAAAATTACTTGAGCGCCAAGTGCGTCGAGTGCCTTTGCAGAAGACTCGCCGATTCCTCGACTCGCTCCCGTAACAACTGCGATCTTGCCTGTTAGATCAGCCATTAATTGCTCCTATGTCGAAGGATTTCTTCACGGTGTATGTCTTTCTAAGAAGGTTTCAAATTCGCGCGCCGCGACCTGCAATCCGGCTCCGGTCTGCCAATCAGAAATCAAAGTGCTGTTCTGGCAAAGATCGTTGACCGCCAGGGAGGATTCTGCGGGGTGGTAAAGATCGTTGCCCTTTAACAACAGCAATGGCGTAACGACTGTCTTGAGAAAGCTCTCACCAACGTTAAAGAGAATTTCATCACCGCCGTACATGTTGGACCTGAATTGCTGCCATGTATCTGCAGATACTTCGGGACGCAGAGGCCGCAATTCTGAGGCCCAGGCGTCGTACATGTCAAAGAAAGCTTCTCGATTGCCACTTAAGCCGATCGTCTGGAAAAGGACACCTGAAGCGACTCGATCAGGAGCTGCTTCGATTAAGCCCATCACATAGGGTCCGCCTATGCACATACCTACTGCGTGGAACTGATCGATCTCTAAATGGTCGA
>CAJWBN010000170.1 GCA_913020735.1 uncultured Acidimicrobiaceae bacterium | reverse complement strand
ATCTTCGGAAGCGCTCTGGCACTAGCAGTCCAATCAGCCATAGAGGCAGGTGTCCTCGTCGTTGTCATGCTCCTCATCGGCAATCTCGGTCCCACGACTCTGGTGTTGCCACTAATTCTCGTACTAGCCGGTCTGTTCGGTCTCGGAATCGGATTCTTTGTGTGTGTGCTCAACACCCATTACCGAGACATGCAATACCTCGTTGGCATAGTCCTCAACGCAGTTTTCTTTCTCGTGCCAATCGTTTACCCGCTCGGAATAATCCCTGAACGTCATTGGGGTCTTCCAATTCGCAGAATTGTTGAACTAAACCCAATCAATCAATTTGTGACCGCTGCTCGAGAATCCGCCTACCTGCTTCAATGGCCAAGCCTGACTCGATGGTGCGCCCTGTTCTGCTACTCCATAGTGGTATTCGCACTCGGATGGCGATTTTTTGCTCAACGGTCGATGCAGCTGAGTGAGGACATGTGAACCCCATCATTTCTGCTCACCAGCTATCGAAGCAGTACCGCGTGCATCGAGGCCGCCCGGACTCGCTGAAAGAAGCAGTAGTTCGACGCAAGAAGAACAGGTCTAGTAGCGAATTCTGGGCCTTAAAAGAGGTCTCGTTAGATATCAAAAAAGGTTCGTTCTTCGGGCTCATCGGACACAACGGATCCGGTAAAACAACTTTGCTCAAACTCATGGCAGGGATTCACAACCCAAGTAGTGGTCAGCTGAAAGTCAATGGTCGAGTTTCGGCCCTACTCGAGCTTGGATCCGGCTTCCACCCAGAGCTAAGCGGGCGAGAAAACATTTATCTGAACGGAGCCATCCTCGGGCTCACCAGAAAAGAAATGGACCTAGCTGTTGACGAAATAATTGAATTCAGCGACATAGGTGAATTCATAGATGCTCCAGTCAAAATCCTTTCCAGCGGAATGTATGTCCGACTGGGGTTTGCCGTGGCTGTCCATGTAGCTCCGGAAATACTTCTTATCGATGAAGTGATTGCTGTAGGAGATGAAGCCTTCCAGCGTAAATGCCTAGAGCATTTGTACGAACTTCGTCGAGCAGGCACAACTATCGTTTTAGTATCTCACTCGCTTCCCTTAGTTGAAGGACTGTGCGATGAGGTCGGATGGCTTGACCACGGAAACCTGATGCAAGCCGGTGAAGCCACTGAAGTCTGCTGGGCATATCTTGATTCAGTCAACGCTCAAGAAGCAGAAAAACTTCGAGACGAAGACGGCGATCCAATCCACACCGACACTTCTCTTACCGAAATAGAAGTTCGAAGGGGGAGTGGAGAAATACGCATTTTTCACGTGGACTATCTAGACGGCGAATGGCTCGCAAATCCCTTGCCGAGTTCGGGCGACACCCTTGTGATTCGACTTTGGTATGAGGCAGAAACCTCAGTCGACAACCCAGTTTTCGCGATGAAACTGCACCACGCGACAGGGGTGCACCTAGCCTCGCCGAACAGTGCACTCCAGCAACTGCAAACTGGATCGGTTGCCGCGGGACGAGGATATGTTGACTTCATAATCAGCAAGCTTGCACTGCTTGCTGGGGACTACCTCTTGTCTACTTCCATTACAGATGGTGACCGGATGCATGTTTATGACGCATGGGAAAGATCACATTCCTTGAGGATTGTGCCTGGATCTTCCCCCGAACGTGAAGGCCTGACCGATCTCTTGGGGCAATGGCAGCCACCAGTACCTCACGAAAAAGATTCGCCAGGCCATCCGAATCGGTGAGAGCGGGCGCGGCCACCGATAGAACAACGGCGCGTACAATCAAGAAAACCCGATCTTGAGTTCACCTAGACCCCAGGAGGCTGCATCGATGACCTCGGTCAAATCAACAAAAACAGCCACCAGTGGAAGCTCCCACAAGTCGGTACCGCAGGGCCGAGAAAACCTGAACATTGGAATAGTTCTCCCGACTGGCCAACGTCACCCGATTGGCTGGTTAGCGACACGAGCCCTAGGCGCTGAAATTGAGTGGCGTAATGGACCTCTTGATATTCAATGGTTCGTCGAAAAGCCGACACAGGCTTTGTGGTCGGGCGATCTATCGCTGCAGATCAACGAACTTCCAGAAAACATCAGCGAGTTGAAAGATGACCTCGATGTGATTTTGGGATACGGACTAGCCAGCAACGAGATCGGATTTGAAGTTGACCCAGCGGAAGCTGACCTTACTCTCAGCGACGCAGCGAATTTGCTAACCCGCTACTTACTGCCCAACCTCACGCAGGCAAGTCACCCTGCTCCGTCCTTGCAAAATTCGATACTTGTAGACGTCAACGGCGACCCACCGGGAGCAGTCGTTAACGAGATCGCTCGGCATTCATTGTCGAGACAAATTCCAATATCCCTCGTAGGTGCAGAAGCAGACCAAAATCGCTTTACCGAGAAATTGAAGCGTCACAACCAATCAGCAACCAACGTAGGCACGGACCTGAATCCCGACGAATTCGGCGCACTCATCCAACACGCTGCAGTTGTAGTTACTGGAGACCCCGATCTGCAACACATGACGCAAGTCCTACACGGGCGGTCAGTCTTTATTGGTCAAGAACCCGAAGAGCAGAAACTTCAGCGAGATTTATGGTCTGCTACTTCAGGTACATCTCTCCCGCTAAAAGACCAGACAACCGAAGCAAAAATTCAAAGACTCGCAGAAATTGTTGAACAAACTGCCCTCCTCCGACTTGGCAGGAGCATCTCAGATCGTTCCGGAGACCAAGAACGAGAACGCATCAAACAGCTCACTGCGCTACATGAAGAACAGGCTCTCGACTGGAACCATCAGCGACGTAAGGCAAAAGAAACAATGGAGATT
>CAJWBN010000169.1 GCA_913020735.1 uncultured Acidimicrobiaceae bacterium | reverse complement strand
GTTGGGTCATGGTTCTCCCAAAACAACTCAAGCATTTTCACATAATTGGTGACTTGAGGGTCATAGACCACCAAGACAACTTCATTGTGTCCAGTAAGTCCGCTGCAGACTTCCTCGTACGTGGGGTTTTTGGTAAAGCCTCCGAGATAACCAACTGCCGTAGTCAAAACACCAGGCGCATTCCAAAAGACTCGCTCTGCACCCCAAAAACACCCCATGCCAAACACGATGCTCTCACTCGAGTCGGGGAACGGCGGTGTCATTGGGTTACCAAGCACCTCATGGGCAGGTGGAACCGGCGTAGCCATGTCTCGTCCGGGCAATGCCGTATCAACGGTCGGCATCTCTAGTTTGTTGCTCCACAAAGACATAACTGGCACCTCGTCTTCAGATTAGACCAGCTCAGGCAGACAAGCACCGCTCTCACCTAGCCTTAGGACATGTCTAGTTCTTTAATCCCACCAGAGTCACTTGCTCGGGTCGGCGAAATTTTAGCTGGCCCCATAACCGTACGAATCGATTCTCGAGAGGCTCAGCGTTACGCCTACGCGGTGGGAGATCTAAATCCCATCTATTTCGACGAGGACTCAGCGAAAGCCGCTGGCTATCGGACCCTAACTATTCCTCCGTTGTTCATCACTCATGCACTCGTACCTCCCAAACCAACAGAAGCACTGCGCACTGATGGCCTCTACAAAGACTCAGCGACTGTCACCTTGGAAGTTGAGCGGATGATGTTCGGAGGCGAAGAGTGGGATTTCCTAGAACCAGTGTGTATTGACGATGAAATAACTGGGACCACACGGCTGCTGGATCTTGATCAGAAGGAAGGCAAGAAAGGTTCTTTCGTTCGTTTAGTACGAGAAACTACTTTCACGAATCAAAATGAACAGGTAGTAGCTCGGTCGCGACAGATAGGCATCGCCCGATGACGAACTATCCCACTATGGAGACAGTCGAACTCGGCGATGAACTACCCGTCATGCACAAGCGAGTTGAAGAGGCAGAACTATTTCTGTACAGCGCCGCCAGCTTTAACCCGCACCGCATCCACTATGACAGGGCCTATGCCCAATACGAAGGTCACCAAGACATCGTCGTCCACGGACCCCTGCAGGGCTCTTGGCTCACACAATTCGTTACCGATTGGGCCGGACCTCGATCGCGATTGCTTTCGGTGGAGTGGCAGAATCGAGCAAGTGCTTTCGTGGGAGACGAACTCTACTTTTCCGGATCTGTTATTTCGATTAACCAGACGAATGGTTCTGTTGAACTTGAAATTAACGAACGAAAGGAAGACGGAAGCCTGCTAATGCCAGCTAAGGCAACTATCAAGCTGGAGGAGACTAAGTGAAGATCGCCGTCGATTTTCCTTCTGTTGCCTACCGAGAAGGTCCGCAACAAATACTTGCTCTTGCCTCAGCCATCGAAGAAATCGGTTACGACGAAATCGCGGCATTCGACCACGTAGTCATGGGTTATCCATCTGAGACTCGTCGCACTATCTATCCCGCTGAGATGCCCGTTCTGGAAGCCTTAATGCTTCTGGCGAACATAGCGGCCACTACCTCGAAAATATCGCTGTCAACCGAGGTTCTGGTGCTACCCCAACGGCAACCTGTGCTGGTCGCTAAACAGGTCAGCACTCTAGACACTCTGTCCAATGGACGCGTCCGCTTAGGTGTCGGCGTTGGGTGGCAAGATAGCGAGTACGACGCCCTTGAAGAGGATTTTTCAAATCGCGGAAAACGTATGGATGAAGCGATTGATTTGCTGAGAAGCTACTGGGATGGGGGCCGTATCGAGTTTCGAGGCGACTACTACAACTCACATGACATGGGTATGGAGCCCACCTCTCCGCAAGGCGCGAAGATTCCAGTGTGGGTAGGCGGAGAGAGCCCTGCGGCACTAAAGAGAACTGCTTGCAAGGCCGACGGGTGGATGGCATCGGGAGTTACCGATGAACAAGCTCTTCTATGTGTGGCGGAGATCAGACGTCTAGCAGAAGAGTTTGGTCGCGACCCCTCAGAATTAGGGTTTCAACTCATGTTGCAACCTCCTCCAAGAATTGCCGCCGACAAGCTTTTCTATGCAGATCTTGACGCGGTAGCTGAACGTGCCGCCGTCGTTAGTGCCATGGGCTTCGATTGGACTTCAGTCAACGCGACCGCAATATTTCAAGCGGGGGCACGTTCAGTTGATGCCATGATCGAACAACTAGAAGCAATTCATACACGAATCAGAAAAGAGGTCGGCTAAATCAACCCTTGCGCCTCATTAAAGACTGTCAAGCAAGTTAACTAGCTCACCCAACTCTTCTATATGAGCATCGGCAAGTTGTATTGCAGCAGGGTGCTGCCCGATCGCTACGGTCATTGCTCCTGCTGCTTTGCCTGCCAACACGTCGTGGGCTGAATCCCCCACCATGACATATAGGCCATCAACCGCATCACATTCTTCTGCAGCCGCCAGCACCATGCCAGGACCTGGTTTCGAACCATGGCCGGAATCAAACCCTTTCACCGAAGTGAAAAAACGACTCCACTTCAACGCTTTGATGTGTTCTAATGCGCACCATTCAGAGTCATTTGTGGCGACTGCTAATTTCCACCCCCGAGCAATTAGAGCCTCCAAAGCTTCAGTCGCCCCCTTATTTTCGACGATGTTTCTCTGCGCTACTTGATTAACCGTCTCTTTAAACGAAGCTACGTCAATTAGATCAGCAATAAGGCTGTCGGTTGTCTCACTGGTTTCGCTGACGAATGCCGAGTGCGTCAAGACGCGTCGCTGAGCTAAGTCATAGCCAAACAGTTCAGCAGCGCGCTCTTTCGCAGTCTGATCAGCTACTAGATCGAACGCACACCCAATTGCCTCATT
>CAJWBN010000168.1 GCA_913020735.1 uncultured Acidimicrobiaceae bacterium | reverse complement strand
TGCATCGGCGGTCCTCGAGACATGGTTGGGGGATCTTGACTGGGCGCGTGAACATGAGCCTGGAGGAATTCTGACGTACACAATGCATCCACAAGTGATTGGACGTGGTCATCGGATGCTCATGTTTGAAGCTTTAATCGACGAAATTGAAAAACGCGAAGACGTTATATTTGTGACACTCCAAGAAGCATCGAACCGTTGGCGCGCAGAACAAACTTCCGACTAGGAAGGTTCTAGGTTGGGAACGATGAAGAGTCCTTCTGCGTTGATTAGCGGTGTAGCCGACTCATCTGGCTGACCACCTTTGTCAGGTAAGACGACCAAATTGACTGTTAGCTTGCGGCCATCACGATTGGATACCCAAGCGCGGAGCCAAACGGGCGTATTTACCGGAACACCATCGCGATAGTCCACTTGGAGCCGGGCTGTGTACGCGGCCTCACCCAGAACGATCATCAGGTAGCCCATAGTGTCGTCAACTAATGCCGAAACAGCTCCGCCGTGAACTCTTTCAGGGGCGCTTTCGAAGGCGGCCCCAAAAACTGCTCTGCTGAGGACTTGCTCCCCAGAACGCCTGATTTCGGCTTCAAACCCCATGGGGTTCGCTGGACCGCTAAAGGTTCGGTCACTAAAGGCAATCACTTCGATGCCATCAGCTGGTCGCGGGTCGCTGTAACGACGCTCGAAATAGTCTGATGGTCGTGCCACCGGATCGGAACGTTCGAGATTCTCAGCTGCTGATGTTGCCCAGCCGGCCAATGCAGTTAACTCCGAGTCGGTAACCCGGTGGCGCACAAAGGCATTCCCGAGGCGTCGTAGCGCAGCAGCTGCCTTACTTCGCGACACAAATTGAGGATCCTCGTAGACCATGTGGATCTCGTCATCGGTGTTTTCGGAATTCTTAGCCATCGAAGCCCAAACGATCAGGTTTGCCGTACGGATACTTGATTAAACCTCCGCCAGGACTATTTGCATCAAAGGTCCAATACTGGCGGATCTCGGCTATCAGGTGTTCCTTAAACTCGTAGTGTTCACTGCCGCGGATATGAAATGGTTGCCCACTATCTTCACCTTCCATTACCCATTCGATAGCGGCTGAATCATCGGTTTCGATGACCCGCTCAACGATCCACTTAGCCCCCGACCACTTGCCATGTATTTGAGACCAAAACTCTCCAATTGCTGCGGAACCCGCGATGGGGGAATGGTTGGTGTCATAAATCACGGCGTCCGGAGTGAAGTGCATTGCTACCGCTTCGCCAGAGCCTGAACTGCAAGCATCAAAGTAGGATCTGATCTGATCTGCATGAGTCGTCATGAACAGATGTTCTCAGACAGATAGCTTCGCTGCATAAGCATGCGTGATGAAGGTTTGTTTGTAGCTCCCTCCATAGCTATTAATTGCAGCTTCTATCTGGATAAATAACTCATTTCTTAGGCCGGGTTCCAACATCCGGTGATCGGATTGAGTTCGCAAATTTTGGATGTGTTCATGAGCGGTGATTTCGACTTCCCACCCAAACTGATATTCCTCTACGGGTTCAAATAGGCCGCACATGTTTATTTCCTCGGTCGGAGTATCAGCCGTGATGGCAGCTTTAGAGCCAGGTAGTCGAACCGAAAGTGATTTGTTCTCGAATTCAGGTACAAGTTCGGCGTAAATGAGATCGACAGCGTCATCAAACTCTTGGGTCCCATAGTCGGGCCGGTTCCAAAAAACGCACAACCACCCATCAGGTTTAAGAATCGAAGCTGCTCGCTCAAAACGATTTTCGGGGTCTGTCCAATGCCAAGACTGACCGGCAATTAAAAGCCCCACCTTTCTATCTATCTGGGGCCAATCTTCGAATGTGTATTCGTCGACCGAGAACAAGCCGAACTCGTCGAACTCTCTGCGAGCGATGCAGGCCATCTCGGGGTCCGGCTCGAGACCAAGTACCTCATAACCACGCTTCAAAAAGGGTCCTGCCGCCTTCCCCGTGCCACAACCAATATCAACAATCAATTCGTTTACCAAGGGTTCGCAGGTAGCCAGTATCCACGCAAATAGACCATCGGGGTACCCGGGCCGATAGAGATGATAAATCTCTGCGACTTCGCCGAACACTTGCGACTGCTGACGGCTTTCGTCGGGAATCATTGGTGTGACTTCAACCCGTGGTCCAAGACAGCCAGCGCCCATCACGGTTCTCTAGTTGAAGACGTATGCCGAAGCACTCGGATAAAGACTCTGCTGTTAACACTTGGTTGATCGGTCCACATGCCAACGGTTTCCCCTCGCGTAGAAGGAGACCATGGGTGAAACCAGGAGGAATCTCGTCAGTGTGATGGGTTACGAGAACCGTCGCAGGAGTTTGAGGATCAGAAGCAACAGAAGCCAGGCTTGATACAAGCTGTTCTCTTCCCACTAGATCTAGACCAGCTGTAGGTTCATCTAATAACAACAATCCTGGTTCCCCCATAAGGGTGCGTGCCAGTTGAACTCGTTGTTGCTCTCCGGAAGACATCGTGTGAAATTTCCGAGAAGCCAGAGCCTCAGCGCCGATTCGTGCCAAGCAATCCATTGCAGCTTCACGGTCACTTTCAGAGTATTCATGCCACCAAGTCTCCAAAGCAGCATGCCTAGCTGTCATAACGATATCCAGACCTAAAATATCGGGCCGAAATTGGTCTCTCAGCGACGAGGAGGCCAAACCTATTCGCTGTCTTAACTCTCGGACGTCGGTCGCTCCCCAAGTTTCACCAAGCACCTCGACGGTTCCAGTTGTTGGATAGCGGTAAAGCGAAAGGATTTTTATCAAGCTAGTTTTCCCGCTCCCGTTTGGCCCTAGGACGACCCACCTGTCCGAAGAAGAAATTTCTAGATCCAAAGGGCCAAGAATTGTTCTTTCCTCATATTTGACTGAGACGCCGAGAAGTTCGACCACAGGAGAACTGATCGTCATTTAGCCAGCTTGCCAGATTACGACAGCTAATCCGACTGCGAGTCAGTTGGCTGGGGTCCACCAGATTCAGAGTGAGAGGACCAAGTGTCGAACATTTCTGAATAACGGCCACCCAATCCGATTAGCTCGTCGTGAGAGCCGAGTTCGATTATTTGGCCCTTGTCTATGACCGCGATCCGGTCCGCTTTCATCGCAGTGGCTAACCGGTGGGCGATGAGAATTGCCGTTCGTCCTTCCAGTAAGCCGTCCAACACATTTTCTATTTGCGCTTCGGAACGTAAATCGAGACTTGATGTCGCCTCATCTAAAACTAGGACTCGCGGGCGAGATATAAATG
>CAJWBN010000167.1 GCA_913020735.1 uncultured Acidimicrobiaceae bacterium | reverse complement strand
TTGGTTTCGAAGCAGATGACGTGTTGGCCACGCTCGCCACAGTGGTAGCAGAAGAGGGCGACCAAGCAATTATCGTGACCGGCGATCGAGACATTTACCAGATGGTTCGAGACCCGCTGATCAAGGTCCTTTACAACCGAAGGGGCGTAAGTGACTACGCCCTCTACGACGAAGCAGGCATCGTCGAGAGGACCGGTGTTACTGCAGAGATGTATCCACAGTACGCGGCTCTCCGTGGAGACCCTTCCGACAACCTTCCCGGAGTTCCGGGAGTAGGGGAGAAGACGGCAGCGAAGTTAATCAATGCCTACGGAGGCTTAGATGGGATCTTTGAACACGCAGATGAGCAAACCCCTAAGTTGAGACAAAATTTGACGGAGTTTGAAGAAAGAGCAAGACGAAACGTTGACGCGATGATTCTGCGAACTGACGCTCCGATCGTTTTTGATAAAGACTCCATGGTTTGGGGTTCTGTCGACGTCGAGGCAGCTCAGCGTCTGTTTGAAGCCCTGGAATTCAACTCGCTGTATGAACGGCTCAGCGAACTTCTGGGTGACACCCTTCCGTCCCTCGGCTCTGAAACAAATGTTCTGGAAGCTGAAGTATTGAAAGCGAGTTCCCCATCGGAGTGCGTCGAGATTTTGTTGCCGCTTCTAACAGAGGGACACCAGCTGTCGCTCGGCTGGATCGCCGATGATGATGGTTCCTTGCTTGCGCTTGCTGTTGTTGTAAACGCCGAAAGCGCTGAGGTGTTGGTTATCGAACGAGAGTTTTTGCAAGACGCTGAGCTCTTGAAGATTCTGGAGAGCTTCACCGGCGATGAGGGCATTGGATTCGACGCTCATAACGCGAAAGAGCTCAGCCGAGGTCTCCGTCAACTTGGGTTGACTTGCGATGGGCTCCGTGTCGACACAGCTATTGGTGGCTACCTGTTGGATCCAACAGGGGGTAGATATGTTCTCGATGATTTATTGAGGCGCTACTGCCGAAATGAAATAGTGCGTGACGAGGTAACCGCGGTTGGACAACTAGATCTTGGTGGCGACAGTCGAGATCTCTTCCTTGACATTGCAAGAGATGCGTTGGCGGTGAGCCGATTGGCCCCTGTGTTAATGGAGCTAATTGACGAGCGTTCGATGACATGGCTCTATGAAGAACTTGAGCGACCGCTGATATCGGTGCTTTCACGAATGGAAGATGTTGGAGTAGGGGTTGACGTTAAAGAACTGACTCGAATGCGAGACCACTTGGTTGGTGAAGTTCAGCGACTTGAAATAGCTATCCATAGTCACGCCGGTCGTGAATTCAATGTGAATTCAACAAAGCAACTGCGCGAAGTGCTGTTCGACGAGCTGGGCTTAACCCCGCAAAAGAAAACAAAAACCGGATATTCAACTGACGCCGCGTCTTTAGAGAAAATTCGGGACCAACACGAGGTAGTCGCTCTGCTTCTTGAGTATCGAGAAGTAGAAAAACTGCGATCAACCTATGGCCAGGGTCTGTTAGAGGTGACTTCTGAAGACGAGAGAATCAGAGCGACCTTTAACCAGACGGTGGCGCGTACTGGTCGATTGAGCTCAGAAGACCCGAATCTGCACAACATTCCGGTTCGTACACCGTTGGGGCGGGAGTTTCGTAAGGCTTTCGTTCCGCAAGCCGGTTATGAGTTTCTAGTTGCCGATTACAACCAAATAGAGCTAAGGGTGATCGCTCACCTTGCTGAGGATCCAGGGTTGATTAGGGCATTTGAGGCCGGTGAAGACATACACAACGCGACTGCCGCTTCGATCTTCGCGGTTGATCCAGGGGCCGTCACGGTTGAACAGCGTTCACAAGCGAAGATGGTGAGCTATGGCCTTGCCTATGGAATGGAAGCCTATGGATTAGGGCAACGGTTGGGTGTTGAAACCAGCGAAGCTTCTGAGATCCTTAATGCCTATTTCGAGGCCTTCCCAGCAGTTCGATCCTTCATGGATGAGGTCGTAAAGCAGACTAAGGAAACTGGTTACACCGAAACTATTTTCGGGCGCCGCCGGCCAATACCAGATTTAGTTGCATCGAATTTCAGGGTCCGTCAGGCAGCGGAACGGCAAGCTATGAACGCCCCCATTCAAGGTTTAGCTGCAGATATTTTCAAAATTGCCCTCGTGGGCATCGACAGGTCGCTGACCGAGATGAAAGCCAAGAGCCGATTGGTCCTCCAAGTCCATGACGAGGTCATTCTCGAAGTACACCCTGAGGAACAAAAAGAAGTTCAGGAGATGACGATTAATCGAATGAGTGGAGCAGCAGATCTGCGTGTTCCGCTCGAGGTCAACCTGGCTACGGGCCCCACTTGGGCTCAAGCGAAAGCTTGAGCAGTGGCTTCCAACCAAGAACATTGGTTTGAGCCGATAGCTGAACACCTACAAGAGGCTTATCTGAGATATTCCTTTGCGAAGGACACAAAAAAAGAGGTTGAGCACATTATTTCGTGCTTGGACTTGGAGCCAGGAGATCGGGTTCTGGATGTGGGTTGCGGGCCCGGCCGGCACTCACTCGAACTAGCTAGAAGAGGTATTAATTGCTTAGGAATAGATATCTCGAAGAGCTTTGTTGATCTTGGGAATAAGTCAGCAAGAGAAGAAGGCTTACAGCAACTGGTCGTATTTGAACGCGGCGATGCAAGGACCCTTGACTTCGTTGATGAGTTTGATGGCGTTATCTCTCTCTGCGAAGGAGCTTTTGGGCTTCAAGGCGGACCGGCAGCGTTGGATACAGCAAACTTAATAGGTGATCAGTCGGTGATCTCGGGGATGGCCCAAGCTCTAAAAGGTGGTGGGCGCCTGTTGGTGGCTGCGTTCTCTGCTTATTTTCAGGTCGCTCATGCAAGTAACGATTCAAGCGATTTTGATTTGATGACAGGAGTCCGGCATGAAGTGACCGAGATCA
Source organism: uncultured Acidimicrobiaceae bacterium (assembly GCA_913020735.1). GTDB lineage: Bacteria > Actinomycetota > Acidimicrobiia > Acidimicrobiales > Poriferisodalaceae > MedAcidi-G3. The sequence continues at coordinate 592 of CAJWBN010000167.1, read as the reverse complement.
AAGACCCAGAAGGGCACCAAATCAGAGCCGACCTTTGGACTACTTGCTTCACACCTCGAGAACTGTGGCTTATGGCTGAGATCGCTGGGTTAGAACCGTTGACTGTGCGAAGCGTGCATTCCGGTGAAGACTGGAGCGCAGAGTCATTGAATCTCGATCATGCTGAGTTTCTTTTGTTGGCGCAGCGACCCTGATCTTTTCGTTGGATCTATTTAGAATTGGTTCAAGGGATGGTTCTCGTCGCAAGACGTGTAGTCTTAGTCGCCGTGTCGAGTGGGCGCTCTGCCACTCACACCCCTTATTGTCTACCTAGAGCAAAACCTTGTGCCTGATACTACGGAATTCGGCAGCTTTACAGATGCCGGTGAATACATCCCTCGCACCATCGTTGAAAATGACCTTGGGGCGATGTCCTTTGCTGATGCCATAGATGGAACGATTGTCGAATTTGAGGATGGTGACCTTGTAACCGGCACTGTCGTTCGAATTGATCGCGACGAAGTTCTGCTGGACATTGGCTTCAAATCTGAAGGCGTTATACCTAGTCGCGAACTTTCGATTCGTAACGCTGTTGACCCTTCCGAAGTAGTTG
>CAJWBN010000166.1 GCA_913020735.1 uncultured Acidimicrobiaceae bacterium | reverse complement strand
CTTACTGAAACGATCCTGGGTTACTTTTCGATCAAAAAAATTTGCTCTTTCGCGTCCAGCTGCTCGGAGCCGTTGTGCGAGATCCAAATCAGATCCGACTCTGTGAAGGGCAGAAGCGACAATCAGCGGGTTCTTGTCTCTCAACAGCAAACCCCCATCGCCAACTGTCTCACCCACAGCGGTGCAATCGAATGAAACTACTGGTAAACCGTGATGCATAGCTTCGATAACCGGTACACAGAAGCCTTCGTGATCGCTCAAGCAACAGAAGACGTCCGCGCTCAGGTAGTGAGCGACAAGTTCCTCCTGTGAAACAGATCCATGAAATGTAACGTGATCACGCATTCCAGCGTGCGTCACTATGGTCTCGACAGCTTCGCGGTAACCAGGTGGGCCATCTGTGCCAACAAAGTGAAGATGGGCGTCATCATCATGCAGTTCTCGAAGAGTTCTTACAGCCGCGACTAAGTCGTGATGGGCTTTGTTGGGCGCGACTCTGCCGACGAATAGGACTTGAGTTCCTCGCCGATCACGTTCTAATTTGGCAAGCGTAGATGGATCAGGTGTTGCGTTGGCCACATCGAAAAGCACCGGAATCGTTTCTGTAGATGTGTACCCGAGTTCTTCAAGCTCAGATTTGTTGAAGTCTGAGTCACAAATAGCGTGATCACAGTGCTTGGCATACCTAGCCATTTGATCGCGGCCTAGCTGAACTTCCGCAGCCAACAAACCATCCCACTTACCGACTAACGAAATTGGCGTGATGTTGTGATAGTTAGCGATCTTCAGAGCTCGATGTTGAGCCCAACGTTCTGCAACAGGGCTGCCGATTGACAACTGGTAAATCACAACGTCTGCGTCTGGGGGAAGCTGATCAACATAATGGGTGTCCGACATCAAATCTGGATGTCGGAACATGGAAAAGATCTCGCTATCGAAACCCAACTCCCTAATAACTTCTCGGAGTGCAAGGGTGTGATTTCCGACGGCGTCCCTGGGTGAAATGGTCGGCACCAACTGATGCACGCTAGTCATAGAAGGTTGGCCGTGATTAGGTAATAGTAAGAGTCGGAGGATTGGGTGACCCTTATATTCGAGGCTCCTTCTCGAGCAACCAAATAGTTCCAGGTCTCTGCGTGCATCGGACGCCCATGAAGCAGATCTGCAGCTACTGGACTCAGCCGCTCTCCCCAAGTTTCAGGGTTAAGAACTATTACTGCCATCGCCGCACCTGGTTTGGATCTCAACAACATCAGACGAAGGGCCCGCAGCTGCTCATTCACCGACCCATGATCGGTGATGCCGCACAAGATAAAACCACCAAGAGATTCATTTTGTAGGTCACCCAAGTGGTCGAATAAACGCTCATGACGGACGTCGACTGTGTCTTGCATTGGTGTGTCGCTAGACGTGACACCGTATGCATCAATGCCTTCGTTCCTAAGAGCGCTGAGAAGTTCAACACTAGGTAGATCTCCAATCAAGACTCGCCCAGAGACTTGGTTGAAATGCTGGTTTAGAACTCCGTTGAAGTCGTCAAATGGAGAGGAAATAGTTATGCCAGCCAGCAGTTCAGAACGCGCCGTCGTGCCAACATCTAAACGGTCTTCGAGTGCAGCCAGCCTGCGGTTAACGCCTTTCAGGTTGGCGTCCAACAGCCGCAAAGGCCGGGTTATATGAATCCCTAGAGCCGTGATTTGTTGAGTTACATGGCGGTGGTAAAAATATGTGAGACGACGTACCGCCCACTTAACCAAACGCCCAGCTGGAGACTTGCTGTTTATAGGAACAGCTGGATCCACATACGCCGCCGCTTCGATGGATCTAATAGTGTCTTCAACGCCATTTTCTAAACTTGCGTCCGGAATCCATCGACGGAACTCTTCGTCAAGGCTGCGAAGCAATGCTCTCGGATATTCACCAGAAGAAGAACGGCGTTGAGCTTCAGCTTCGATTTCAGCTACTACCTCTTTGAAGTAGTTGGCATCCGATTCGGAATCACTCATTACACGGCCCTCCTATGGCCCGACCCACCTACAGCGTGACGAGTCGATAGCGTAGCTGTGACATGCGGATTGCTATTGACGCTACGCCACTGATCGGTCCTCGCACTGGCATCGGCGTTTTTGTAGAAGAATTGCTGCGTTCTTTTCGGAATTACATTCCAGAAAATGCTGATTATCAAGTCGCCGAATACACGCTGTCGCTCAAAGCACGCATTACTGGAAGCACTCATGGACACTGGGTGCCACTATCAGCTCGCGCAGCTCCAGTCGTCTGGCGCGCCTTTGATCGCCCCAAAATCGAAAGGTTTGTGGGAGATATCGATGTCGTCCATGGAACAAATTTTGTTGTCCCGCCATCAAGAGTTCCACGAGTCATTTCTGTCCACGACCTATCGTTCCTGAACGATTCAAGACGCTTTAGAAACTCAACCAGACGATTCGATCATTCGGTCAGAGAAGCAGTGAATTCAGGAGCCACGGTTCACACGATTTCTCATTACGTCGCCGAGGAACTACGAGACAGATATGGGGTAGAAGATATTCGGGTCGTGTACCCGGGGGTTGAACGACAGACGCTGCCTGCTAAGCCGACTTCTGAAAAGCCGACGCTGCTTGCAGTCGCCGCGACCAACCAAAGAAAAGGTTTAGCTGACCTCGTCAAAGCCTTTCAGACAGTCGCGCGTGAAAACGAAATAGTTGAGCTTCAACTGGTAGGACCAGCCGGCGATGCCGAGGGAGAAGTAAATAAGTCGATCCAAATGCTCCCCGACGCTATTAGAAGCCGCGTCCATCGATTCGGATATGTAGAACGAGAACAGAGAGATCGACTTATCAATCACGCGACCATTCTGGTTCACCCGAGCCACTATGAAGGATTTGGGTTCCCAGTTCTAGAAGCCATGTCAATGGGCACTCCGGTCGTAACCACAACTGGCGGAGCCATCCCAGAAATTGCCGGAGATGCAGCACTAAAGGTCCACCCAGGCCATGTTGATGCCTTAGCTGATGCCATTACCCGGGTGCTAGCCAATGAAGACCTGCGAAACCGGTTCTCAGCGGCTGGCATAGATCGCTCACAAAAGTTCAGCTGGAAAGAAACCGCTGAAGGCATGTTCGACCTCTACAGATCGCTGCTCTAATACAGAAAGTCCATTAATAGATATTTTGCGGAGGTACGCGACTCAGTTCCAGCAGCGTCCTAGGCTCACGATAGTTCCGCTGAAAGATGGAAGATTTCGAGTGCGCACTGCCCTAATAACAGGCATTACAGGTCAAGACGGTCAGTACCTGGCCGAAGTCCTCCACGACGAGGGCTACAAGGTCTACGGCCTCATTAAGGGTCAGCGGAATCCGAAAGCCGAAATGATTAATACCGAGCTGCCCTTTGTTGAGCTAGTTGAAGGTGACCTCCAAGATTTATCCTCACTCATCGCTGCTTTGGAATACACCCAACCCCACGAGGTTTACAACCTGGGAGCCATATCTTTCGTGGCTCTATCTTTCAAACAAGCCGAGCTAACTGCCAATATCACCGGGCTTGGAGTCCTCAGACTATTGGAAGCCATACGACTAGTTGGGGGTCAAGAAAACCCGATCCGCTTTTATCAAGCTTCATCTAGCGAAATGTTTGGCAAGGTACGTGAGACT
>CAJWBN010000165.1 GCA_913020735.1 uncultured Acidimicrobiaceae bacterium | reverse complement strand
CCGGCTGGCGTGGACAATGGTCAACGAATCCGTTTGGCAGGCAAAGGTGGGGCTGGACGCAACGGGGGTCCTGCTGGAGATCTTTATGTAGTAGTTGAGGTGGCTCCAGATGCAATGTTTGGGCGGAAAGGACAACATCTAACTTTGGTTATTCCTGTGACTTTTCCTGAAGCTGCCCTTGGATCAGAAATTAAGATCCCTACGTACGATCATTCAACTGTCACACTCAAGATTCCTCCAGGCACTAAGTCAGGTACGACGTTTCGGGTTAAAGGGCGAGGTGTAGTAACCCAAAAAATGACTGGTGACTTGTTGGTCACTCTGGAGATAGCCGTTCCCACTGAGCTAAGTCCAAAAGAAAGAGAAGCACTCGAAGCACTAAGTGAGGTCACCGATTGGTCGCCTCGAAACAAACCACAAGAGGAGGGGTGATTGTGGGCCCAATATCGATGACGCCTGATCCTGATAGAGCTGTCTATGTAATTTCTGTCGCAGCTGAACTTGCCGGAGTTCATGCACAAACTCTCCGGATATATGAACGAAAGGGACTTGTTGAGCCTGCCCGGACCCCTGGTGGAAGCCGCCGATATAGCGAAATAGACATTGCGCTACTTCGACGAATTCAAGAACTAACAAACGAAGGGTTAAATTTGGCAGGGGTAAAGCGTGTTCTGGATTTAGAACGACGCCTTACCCAACTTGAAACTGAAATGCATCAGCTTCGGGCAGCCGCAAACGCCACCGTGATGGAGACGCATCGTCATTATCGACGAGACTTAGTGCCCCTTGAACAGTCTGTTGTCCCCTGGTTAGATCCGAGACGCCGGCGCTGAGACCTCTCTTCGCATCACTTTTCCTCATAAAACAAAATAAAGGGTGCTAATTCATCCTAGAAAAGCCAGGTTCCGCAATTAGGATCTGACAACGTCAGCAGATGACGTTTGGAGAGTTCCTTGCCGGGATCAATAGTGGTCGGTACTCAGTGGGGCGATGAAGGCAAGGGCCGAGTCGTCGACATTGTCGCTAAGGAGTGTGCCCATGTGGTGCGCTACCAGGGCGGACATAATGCAGGACACACGCTTGTCGTTGATGGTGAAGTCTTTGCTTTGCAACTCATCCCCAGCGGAGTTTTGTATGACCACGTGGTGCCGATTATTGGCAACGGTGTCGTCGTCGATCCCTACGTCCTATTGGCTGAAATTGATACATTGACAGCCAAAGGGGTTGATTGCCGACGCCTGATGTTGAGCCCCCAAGCACACTTAGTACTTCCCTATCATCAGATTCTTGATGAGCTAGCAGAGAGCCAGCTAGGTGACAACAAAATTGGCACGACTAAACGCGGCATCGGACCTGCTTACGCTGATAAGGCGTCAAGGGTCGGCATACGTGTTGAAGATTTACTTGACCCTGATCATTTGAGATCCAGGCTGCATAGTGCATTAACTGAACGTAACGTCGTTCTTCGAGATATCTATGGTCATGAAGGTGTCGACCCCGACGAACTCGCCGACGAACTAATTAATGAAATCGCACCTCGCGTAGCTCCATATATAGGCGACACCATTGGCCATTTACATGACGCCCTGCATGCAGGCCAGCGAGTCCTGTTTGAAGGTGCACAAGCAACTTTTCTAGATCTAGACCACGGGACGTACCCATTTGTTACCTCATCGAATCCTGTAGCTGGGTATGCGCTTGTGGGGGCAGGAATTGGACCTGGAGCGATTGATCAGGTCATTGGGATTGCTAAGGCTTATTTGACACGAGTCGGGGCAGGCCCGTTCGTGACCGAACTAGAAGATGAAGTTGGAGACCATCTTGTTGAGGTTGGGAAAGAATTCGGAACCAACACTGGGCGCCGCCGACGAACTGGTTGGTTCGATGCAGTTATGGCGCGTCAGGCTGTTCGACTTAACGCCTGCACCGAAATTGCGCTGACCAAATTGGATGTTCTGGACCAGTTAGAGACGATAAAAGTCTGCGTTGCTTACGAAGTTGATGGCCAGCGTTACGAATACCTGCCACACCTGCGACGTTTGCACGATAGGGCAACCCCCGTATATGCCGAATTCCCAGGATGGAAAACAGATCTCTCGGGTGCCACAGAGCGAAATGATCTGCCACGAGAAGCAGTTGAATACATCTCGTTCCTTGAACGTCAGATGGGTGTACCGATCAGATTTGTATGCGTTGGCCCTGGCCGAGAGCAATATTTACGGTTCGCAGCGTGAAAGTGTGCGTGGTCGGCTCAGGCGGCCGTGAACATGCGTTTGTGAAGAGTCTCTCTATCGATTCGGAAGTTATTATCACGCCGGGATCGGCCGGCATTGAAGGCAGCACCAGCAAGCCTGTTACTGAGATCGAGGCGGATCTGTATGTCATTGGCCCGGAAGTCCCGCTTGTTAATGGGCTTGCAGATGAGCTGCGTTCCTTGGGTTGCGACGTCTTTGGTCCAGGCAAAGGCGGGTCTCTCTTAGAAGCTTCGAAAGCTTGGATGAAAGATCTAGTTCATGCCGCTGGTGTCCCAACTGCCAGCTACAGATCATTTGATCAAAGCCAAGCGGAAGAAGCGATTGAGTTTCTTACAACCTTCGAACCGCCCTACGTCGTTAAAACTGATGGGTTAGCTGCTGGCAAAGGAGTCCTTGTTACAAACACATATGAGGAAGCTGTCTCGGATATAACGGAAAAGTTGTCTGGAGAGGCTTTTGGAGACGCCGGCAGACGAATTGTTATTGAAGAAGGACTAACTGGACCTGAATTGTCGTTATTTGCGCTGTGCGATGGGCAAAAAGCTGTGTTGATTCCCACTTCTGCGCAGGATCATAAGAGACTGCTTGATCATGACCGTGGTCCGAATACGGGGGGCATGGGTTGCTATTCACCGATGCCCAACATGAGCGACGCTGATCTTGAGGCGTTAATGGATTTAGCAGTTCATCCCACAGTTGAAGAGCTTAAGAAGCGTGGCGTTGACTACAGAGGAGTGCTGTTTGCGGGGTTCATCATGACCAGCGATGGGCCAAAACTGTTGGAATACAACGTCCGATTTGGTGATCCTGAAGCTCAAGTTATATTGCCTCGGTTTGAAAGCAGCCTGAGTGAGACATTGCTTCAGGTCGCGCAGGGAAACCTTGTAAGCCAACCAACGGTTTCATCTGATGCGATGGTCACAGTCGTCCTCGCGACAGAGGGCTATCCGTTGGCGCCTAGAAGTGGTGATGTCATCCATGGCTTGGATGAAGCCCTAGCAATTGAAGGGGTGACGGTTTTTTATGCAGGCGTTGAATCAAATCTGCAAGGCGAGTTGATAACAAATGGTGGCCGAGTGCTCAACATCTGCGGCCGGGCCGCCACTTTGGATGAGGCTCGCGAGCTCGCATATCAGGCGGTTGATTTGATCTTCTGGCCGGGGATGCAACATCGCACTGATATTGGTGCTTCGATTGAGACAAATACCAACCGGGAGGTAATCAAATGAAGGTAGCTATTTTGATGGGCTCGCCTCGCGACGGAGACAAGATGGCTGGGGCATCAGAAATGCTTGAACGCTTTGATGTCCCGCATGAAGTTCACGTGATGTCGGCGCATCGAACACCTGACAAAGTAGCGAAACTTGCTTCTAGCGCTCGAGATGAGGGATACGGCGTAATCATTTGTGGAGCAGGTA
>CAJWBN010000164.1 GCA_913020735.1 uncultured Acidimicrobiaceae bacterium | reverse complement strand
TTCTAACGGAAACCCTGACCGCTGAGTGACAACGTCAGCGCCAGTTTGCCGAAGATAATTACCAAGGGTGTGAACGAAGGAATCCATGTGATCTACAAGCAGAACGTTTTTCGGTTCTTCTGATACCGGTAAGACCTGAGGCTCAGGGAGTCGGCGAGGAAGCCGCAGCGCATCCAAGAAAGCTGATGCCTTCAGTTCTGTTTCCTCTTCTTCCGCTATCGGGTCCGAGTCCCACAACAAAGTCGCCCCAACCCGAACTTCTGCGTGACCATCTTTGATTCGTATCGTTCTAAGCGTCAACCCGGTATTTAGCCCACCATCAAATCCCACTTTCCCAATGGCCCCGCCGTACCAGGCTCTTGGGGTCCTCTCGTGGTCCTCAAGGAACATCATCGCTGCTGTCTTCGGAGCTCCTGTCACAGTAACTGCCCAAGTGTGAGCTAAAAACGCGTCAAGCGCATCAAACTCAGGACGAAGTCGGCCTTCCACGTGATCCACTGTGTGAATCAAGCGCGAATACATTTCAATTTGCCGCCGTCCGATGACTTTCACTGACCCTGGTATGCAGATCCTGCTCTTGTCGTTTCGGTCCACATCGGTGCACATCGTTAGTTCAGACTCATCTTTTTCAGAGTTAAGCAAAGCAAGAATCTGAGACGCATCATCCAGCGGGTCTTGTCCCCTCGCAATCGTTCCTGAAATAGGGCATGTTTCGACTCTGTCCCCCTCCACACGCACATACATCTCTGGGGAAGCCCCGACTAGCCATTCGGCATTGCCTAGATTGATCAAAAACCCATATGGAGAAGGATTCTGTTCTTTCAGGCGACGGAAAAGTTCTGATGGCGGTTCGGGAGATGGTTCAACAAAAGTCTGACTCGACACAACTTCGAACAAGTCGCCGCGAGCGAAATACTCACGAGCTAGCTCCACGACCTCCGCATACTCACCGCTTTCGTGATCACGTATCGACATGAGATCTAGATCAGGTTGATAAGGCTCACGCGAGCCCGATCGACTGATATCAGCAGTGTCTAAACCGTCATAGGCAAAGTCATATCGACGACGCTCGGCTATACCTCCCTGATGATCAACCACAATAATTTCATCGGGAACGTACAACACCAAGTCTCGTTGGTCACCTGGGCGAGGGAGCTTCAAATCGATGGGTTCAAACTGGAATGCCAAGTCATACCCAAAGGCTCCATACAGTCCTAAATGCTCATCCGAACCCATAAATAAATCAACAACGGCTCTAACGACCGCAAACGAAGACGGTTGACGACTTCGCTCTTCTTCTTCAAACCGAGCACTGGTTCTTTCTATTTCGCACACCACATGGTCAACGCCATCTTCAACGATTGAGACAAACCCAAGTTCTTCGACCACGCGACGAACGGGTTTCAACAGAACCTCTCCGCGAGCATTCAACGCTTCAAAGGTAACCAACTCACGGCAACTGGTGACCGCTAGGGGTGGATCAACAAAGCCCATGTCCCAACGCGTGTAACGACCCGGGTATTCGTAACTTGAGGACAGCAGCACACCCCTAGCCGAATCCAGCCGATCAACAAGATCTTCGATGGCCGCCTCTGGCTGGATGGCAGCTATCTCTACTTGAATCTCTATTCCACCTTCGGTGGTGTAACTCAATTGATTGGCATCAGACACGACGGTCCCCCTTTGTTAAAGGTATAGACCTGTGCTCCCAGGTTCGACCCGAGGAGCCGCTATAGCGTGGACGTCTCGCTCACGCAGGATTAAAAAATCATCTCCATGAACTTCGACCTCGTATCGGTCTTCAGGGCTGAATAAGACCTGGTCGCCTTCCTCAGCACTTCGAACATTAGGTCCAGCCCCCACAACCTCGCCCCAAACTAAACGTTTCTGTTGCTGAGCCGTAGCAGGAATCAAAATCCCTCCGCTACTTCTGCGCTCCGCTTCGTCTCCTGGCATCCTCACCAGGATCCGATCGTGAAGCATTTTGATCGGACGTTTCTGATTTTTGTCTGTAGCTGCGTCATTTGGTTCTTCTGCCACGATGGCACGGTACCGTTTTCAGACATGAACACGGACTCCGGATCAGCTCAAATAACAAATTTCCAAACTAGCGACGGTGTCACAATCGAAGCCGAATACCGACTTTCTAACGATATTCGAGCAATCGCCGTCCTCTCTCACCCACATCCTCTTTACGGCGGAGAGATGAACAACAACGTGGTTCAGGGATTATTTGATTCCTTACCTAAAGACGAAATCGGGACCTTGAGATACAACTTTCGAGGTGTCGGCAACTCAGAAGGCACCCATGGGGACGGAAAGCTTGAGGTACTAGACAGCCAAGCAGCCTTTGAATTTGCTTCAGAACTATCAGACAGCGTTCCCGTATTCTCCGTTGGCTACTCATTTGGGGCAGATGTTTCACTTACCGCAGATCATTCCGACCTTGCCGGCTGGATTGGGATCGCATCGCCTTTGGCAGTACTAGAACCAAAGGGAATGAATGCGGGTTTAGACAACCGACCCACGCTGCTCCTCGTACCTGAGAACGATCAATTCCGCTCTATCGCCGAAGCTCGATCAATTTGTGAACCTTGGGCTGCCACCTCGATAGAAGAAATCCCGGGTGCCGACCATTTCTTTTTAGGATTCACCCACCCGGTGATCGATCGAGCGGCTTCGTTTATCAATGAGATAGTCAAGTAGGAATAACTGCGCCGCGAATTCCTCGAACAGCCGACACCGACACTCTTACCCACACCGTCCACTAAAACGGTGTCTGTTAGCTGCCACCCACTTATAGATCAATGCCGCAAGCCAAGACACCGGTGGCACCTTCATCGCACTACCCAACAACTTCCATCCACCACCGAGTGATTGAAAAACTCTTCCGACCGCATTGTGGCCAGAAAGCTTTAAGTCACCCTGAACCCACCAAACACATCGTTTCGTATCATCAAGAGTTAGACCAAGGCCGTCTAGATCCGCATCACCGTCGGCAATCAGCTCGATATCGGAACGTCGAGCCACCCAACCAGCACAGCGACAACAGAAGGCACACTCACCATCATAAATAAGCACGACAGAACTTTTAACCTAAGCCTTTAACCAAAGCGCCACGAGAATCAGTTGCTGCTAACCGCAACGGCAGAGCATCTTGATAGGCAGGCGATTCATACCACTCTCTAAACGCCTCTTCGTCTTCAAACTCAAGAATTACTAGTCGCGAACCATGCCAATCGCCCTCCACTTTCGTGACAGCATTATCGACAACTAGAGCGCGACCCCGACCAAGCGTTGAACTCTTTGCTGCTTCCATGTACGCCTCAAGACCCGCTGCGTCTTTCACCTCTTCTTGCACCACAAAATAAACAGACATGATTCCCTCGTTTCCACAACCGACCAAGCACGAAGAGACTAGACCGACCTTCTAGACAAATGGTCCTCTACTCCAAGTCAGCTGACTTAATTCAACTGACCACTCTAGGACTCTGTGATTTGTTCGATGGGAGATACGTTGCCTTGAGCGTCGCCACCGGCGCCCCAGTACTCATCTCGCAGTAGGCGCTTATAAAGTTTCCCAGTTGGAAGCCGTGGAAGTTCTTCTCGAAAGTCGATAGATCGCGGGACTTTGTATCCGGCGATGTGTGCTTTGGCGTATTCGGTCAATCGCCTTGCTAACTGTTCGTCAGCA
>CAJWBN010000163.1 GCA_913020735.1 uncultured Acidimicrobiaceae bacterium | reverse complement strand
ACGGCTTGGGTGCATGCGATATGAAAGGCGGTTTAGCGGCGCAACTAGCAACAGCAATTGCTATCGACGAGCCCGAGGTAGATGTGACCTTTGTGTTCTATGCGTGTGAGGAAGTCGCTGCTCAGCACAACGGCCTCAAACACTTGTTTGAAACAAACCCAGAATTAGTGGATGGCGATGTGGCGCTTCTTGGTGAGCCAACCTCTGCCGCCATAGAAGCAGGCTGCCAAGGGACACTTAGAGTTAAGGCGCTGTATGAGGGGGAACGAGCCCATACAGCTCGCCCGTGGAAGGGGAGAAACGCCATCCATCGTCTTGGACCCGTTTTGAGGACGTTAGAGCAATACGAAGGTCGTAGACCGATAGTGGATGGTTGCGAGTACCGAGAAGCGATACAAGCCGTATATGTGGAAGCTGGTGTTGCCGGCAACGTTGTTCCGGATGCCGCGAATCTGACCGTCAACTATCGCTATGCCCCGGATCGCACTCCTGAACAGGCTGAGGCTCATGTTGCGGAAGTACTGGGGGAGTACGACCAGCTAATTGTTGACGATCATGCGCCGCCTGCCATGCCAGCTCTAACACACCCACTTTTGCGTCAACTCATAGACCGCAACAACCTTGAGGTCAGAGCGAAACTCGGTTGGACTGATGTTGCACGCTTTGCCGTAAATGGCATACCTGCATCGAACTTCGGTGCAGGTGATGCTTCGATAGCCCACACCCAGGGGGAGTTCGTAGAACGTCATGAGATAGAACTGGTTTACTCAGCTTTGCTGGATTTACTTAATGAAGGGGTTAGCTAACCCCCAACATTTGCTCCAGCACTTGGGCAACTCCGTCATCGAGGTTAGAGGCGGTAATCTCATCGGCAGTTTGCAAGGTTTTTGGGTGAGCATTTGCGACAGCAACCCCCCAGCCGGCCGCCTCAAGCATCGCGTCGTCATTGGGCATGTCGCCAAAAGCGAGTACTTGTTGCAGGCTAATTTTTCTTTCTTCGCACAGCCTCTTGATTCCGAAAGCTTTATCAACGCCAGGGGGCATTAGCTCAACAAAGTTGAGCCCTGCGTGCATGATGTTTGCGCGACCTTGCAAAACAGGCTCTATGACCTCCAAGGTCTGGTCAGCTGACAGATCTGGCACATTGACAAGTAATTTATGGACACTGTCATTAAGTAAGGGAATGACATCAGAGACGTCGCTGTCGAGAGGCCGAGAAGCGAGTTCCAGCCATCTACGTTCGGCAATAAAGTCATCACCCATTTCAACGCAGAATCCCGCAGTTGGGTGAGCTTGCCTGATTTCCGTTAAGAGATTTTGGGCATCCTGTAAATCGAGGGTTGCGAATTGAGTGCTCTCGCCGGTTGACGGTTCGTATGCCATCGCTCCATTAGCGCATATCAACGTCGCCGAAATGCCTGTCTGTTTAGGTATCGAATCGGAGTATCTGGGCGGACGGCCTGTAACTACAACAAATTCGAGATCAAATTCTTTTAATCGGGCCAAGATGGCCCGAGTTCTTTGAGACACTTTTCGGTTTTCTCCAAGAAGCGTGCCGTCAAAATCAGTGGCGACCAGAGCGAAGTCTTCTATGTTTGGGCGCTGTTTCACAGGCCGTATCGACTCGGCACGGTCCTTATCCACTCGCCGATTGTTTCTCCAACCATTATTGAGGTTGGGTTTGTGTTGGCTCTAGGCACGGTAGGAAAGATCGAAGCATCGGCCACGACGAGCCCTTCAACGGTGTGGCATCTCCCGTATTGGTCGACGACTGAATTGGGGTCGTCCGCTGGACCCATGCGGGCAGTCCCACAGGGGTGATACCCAGAAGCAGAAAAACGTCGGAGGAGGTCAATAACGTCATTTCGGTCTTGAATCCTGGCCATGTCAGGGAATGCCACCTCTTCTGTCATTGAGCCGAGAGGACCTGTTTCGGTGAAGCGTAGAGCGTCTAGAAAACAGTCGGCTAGGCGTTCAGCGTCTCTAGAGACTTCACAGAATCGCGAGCGGATAGTCGGAGCGGCGAAGGGGTCAGCTGTAGAGAAGAGCAATTCTCCAACCCCATCAACCTGTTCAAGCACGGCAGCTACACCGAAATAGGGAAGGTTGTCTCTGCCGGCGAAGGTGAGCTGTTCGATTTGTAAGTCAGCACGATGATCACTGTTAGGAGCGGTGTATCTCAAAATGGTCTGAATTATTGGTTGATCTGTGGCGACTAGATCGAGGTGTGTTGGTTTGCACAAAACGAACAAACCGGGATGGTCTGACAAGTTTTTTCCCACCGCTGAAACATCGGCAGTTACATCGACACCCAGCCTTTTCAGATCTTCTGATGGGCCAATTCCGGAGCGCAAAAGAATTCCTGGAGTGTGAATGGCCCCTGCGCATAGCACCACTAATTTCGCTCGAATTTGCTGGGTTGACCCATCCGAACCTATGACCTCTACACCTGAGACTTTCCCCTTTTCAATTATGAGGCGATTTGTATGACAGTCTCCTCGAATCTCAAGATTTGGACGCAACCGTGCTGGTGCTAAGTAGGCGGAGGCTGTTGAAACTCGAAGCTGACCTAATTTGTTCATCGGCTGAGGGCCTGACCCCCATGCTGTTGGGTCATTATGGTCGGGGCAATCTGGAAATCCGAGTTCCTCCGCTGTTGCAAGAAAAGCTTGGTGCAGTTCCGTCAACTCTTCGTGGGGGTATCTGCGCACTGTTATTGGTCCGGCATCTCCGTGGTAGGCCTCGTCTCCGAAATCCAGATCACGTTCAAGTCGACAGAAGGTCTTTAATACGTTTTCCCATTGCCACTCAGGGTTACCTCTATCAGACCAATCGTCATAATCTTCGGGAACTCCTCGCAAAAAGATGCAGGTGTTAACCGCTGTCGAACCACCGGTCACTCTCCCTCTAGGGAGAGGTTGACCTGGACGCTGTTCGGTTGGTGAATACTCAAGTCGCCAGTCATGGTCGACAACGCTGTTGTGGTGACCGTTGCGTAAATCATCTGGTGTGTCAGTCAGCTTTTGATAATCGGGCCCAGCTTCGAGCAATAAAACGCTTCTGTTTGGATCTTCACTCGCGCGAGCTGCGAGAGGAGCCCCAGAAGCCCCGGCGCCAATGACAATGATTTCGTAAGTCGGGTTGCTACTCACCTAAGTGACGCTAGTAGGCAAAGACAACCGTGGCATGCTGACTGGTTGTTCTAGGCTTCTTAGATGGCCGATACCGTGATCCGAAACGCGACGATAATTGATGGCACGGGGGCGCAAAGATTTATAGGCGACGTCACAGTTGAGGATGGGCACATAACCGAAGTTGGTTCATCTTCAAGTACATCTGCTGTTGAGGTAGATGCGACTGGCCTGGTTCTGGCCCCGGGATTCGTGGATGTGCATACCCACGACGATGGTGCGTTACTTCAACATCCCGACATGGAATTCAAAATTTCGCAAGGCTGCACCAGCGTTGTCGTTGGAAACTGCGGGTTTTCAGCTATACCGGCGGTGGTTGGTCAAAGAACACTTGACCTGTCTGGAGTTCAGGCGAATTGGACTGATCTCGACGGGTACCGCCACGATGTCGAAAAGTCAGGGCCAGCGGTTAACGCCATGATGCTCGTTGGGCATAACACCATTCGTTCCTTAGAAATGGGAACCGAACGTCGAGCTCCACAGGATCTTGAACTTGACCGGATGCGACAACATGTCGAATTAGCTATGGAACAAGGAGCTTGCGGCTTTTCGACGGGGCTTATCTATAGACCAGGACG
>CAJWBN010000162.1 GCA_913020735.1 uncultured Acidimicrobiaceae bacterium | reverse complement strand
TTATGCCAGTCAGGCTCATTTCGAGAGTTCGCGGGATCGGAGTCGCGCTCAGGGTAAGAACGTCAACGTCAGTTTTGAATCTCTTAATTGCTTCCTTATGTACGACACCGAACCGCTGTTCTTCATCAACGATCAAAAGTCCGAGGTTCTTAAATTCCATGTCTTCTGAAAGCATCCGATGAGTTCCAATCAGCACATCGACATTTCCGTCCTTAACCGCAGCTACAACCTTTTTTTGTTGAGTCGCAGTAAGGAAGCGACTTAAAGCTTCAACCCGCACAGGGTGGGCAGCAAATCTATCCTCGAAAGTTTGGTGGTGTTGTTGTGCCAAGAGAGTGGTCGGCACCAAAACCGCCACCTGCTTGCCTTCGCCGATAGCGCTGAAAGCAGCCCGCATAGCTACTTCTGTTTTCCCGAATCCTACGTCCCCACAAATTAAGCGATCCATCGGGTGTGGAGACTCCATGTCCGACAACACGTCTTGAATGGCGCCAAGCTGGTCTGGCGTTTCTTCAAAAACAAATGAGTCTGAGAGTTCTCGCATCCACGGAGTATCAGACGGGAAGGAATGACCAGAACTGCGAAGTCTTGACTGGTAGAGGACCACCAATTCTTGCGCAATTTCAGCAACAGCAGAACGAACACGATCCTTTTGTTTGGCGAAGTCAGTTCCGCCCATCCGACTTAGCGCTGGCGTTTCACCGCCTATGTAAGGTCTAATTAACTCGATTTGGTCACTAGGCAAATACAACTTATCCGTGCCCTTAAAATCTAAAACCAAATAGTCGCGTTCAGAACCCATCAAAGTCCTGTGCTCCATTCCTACATACCGAGCAACGCCATGATGATGGTGAACCACGTGGTCACCTGTTTGCAGGTCTTCAAAGGTCCGCTGAGCACCTTTGGCTGTTCGCGGTGGCCTGTGGGTTCTGCGTCTACCCGTTATATCTCTTTCAGTCAGAACAGCTAGCGCAAGACTCGGCGCTATAAAGCCCTCCTCAATGGGTGCTGCAACCACATGGCCGCCAACTTGCCCTTTGTAGAAACCATTGTCATGTACCTCTAACTCAATACTTTCTGCGCGCAGCGTCTCCGCCATTCGTTGAGCCGACCCCTGACCACTAGCGGCCACCACCATTCGCATTCCGGGCTGCTTCGAAAGCTCTCTAATTTGATTGAGTAGACGGTCCGGACTTCCAACAACTGTTTCCCAAGGCCGAGTTTCGAACCTGCTCTGCGAAGGGGTCGACGAAGTACCCGTCAGCGTCCAGACATTCGAAGTGCAGTCTCTGAGAACACGCTCAAAAGGAACATGTAGTCCAGGGAACACCCTCGGATTTCCCGCCGGGTCCAATGCCTTCCACGTCGCAGCAAGTGTCCGAGCTAAGTCTTCCTCTTCAGCTATTAACTCTGAGGAACGGTCTTTCAGACGCTTGGGGTCAAGTAGTAGAACCAATGCATCCGATTGGAGTATGTCGCCGAGAACTAGCTCTTCCTTCATGAGCCATGGCAGCCACGACTCCATTCCATCAAAGAACTCTCCAGCCGCTAAACGTTCCCATTGTTCTCGACCCCAAGGTTCAGTTTCCAAAAGCTCGCTGGCTCGCTCTCGTATCTTGCTTGTTGGCAGCAACTCACGAGCTGGAGGAATAAGCACCGAGTTAATCTCAGCATTCGATCTCTGGTCAGAAACCGAGAACTCGCTGAGGCGTTCAATCTCATCTCCCCACAAATCCACTCTCACCGGGTAGGCCCTAGTAGACGGAAATATGTCTACAATCCCGCCTCTAATGGCAAATTCGCCTCTGTGTTCGACTTGAAATTCTCGGCGATATCCAGTTGCCACCAAAGATTCAGAGAGTTTCGACAGATCTGCGGTAGCTCCTCTTCGCAACTCGAGGATTTGGACATTTCGGGACTCTGGATTTATACGCTGGAGAAGAGACCGCACGGGCGCAACCAAAACATCGGGACTGTTTCCAGATTGAATTCCGTGCAACATTTCGACACGATTGCCCATGGTCTCTGTTGCCGGGCTTATTCTCTCGAAAGGCAGGGTCTCCCAGGCTGGGAAGTACTTAACGCGTTCTTTGCTAAGCCAAATTTCAAGATCGTCACACAAAGTCTCTGCTTCTCTTGCTGTCGAGGTGACTACCAAGATTGGTTTCTGACTACTGATATCGGCCAAGCCAGCAATAAAAAAGGCTCGACCCGGTTGTGCTACTGCTACTTCCGCGCTTTTTCGACCAAGCAATTGTCGAAGGACTTGATCATCAGCGAGGTGGTGCGGCAACCCTGCTAAGGCGCCATCTGAAATCACGATTGAAGACCGTTGATCTTATTCATCGCCTCTTCGACTCCGGCCGACAAAATCACCTCTATTGCATCTGCTGCGATGCTGGCCGCTAAGTCCAGTCGCGATCGGTCCTCTCCAGACGGTTTCTTAAGAACCCAATTTCGTCCGTTACGCGGGTCGGGTGGTTTGCCAACACCAACTCTGACGCGCACGAAATCATCGCTGCCAACATGCTGACGAATGGATTTCAGACCGTTATGGCCAGCCGTTGACCCTCCCCGCTTGACCTTTACTCGGCCGGGTTCGAGATCGAGTTCATCATGCACGACTATGAGGCGTTCAACATCTTCGATGCCATTTCGACGAATTAACGACGCTACCGCTTCCCCACTCAAGTTCATAAATGTCGTCGGGCACGCCAGTACCACTCGTTTACCTCGGTAGTTGACGGCAGCTAATCGCGATTGGTTTGGCTTCGAAAGATCTAGCGATACCGATTCGCGCATCACAACTTTGTCGATTACCTCGTATCCAAGGTTGTGCCTAGTTCCTGAAAACTTCTCACCCGGGTTACCTAGTCCTACTACTAGATAGTCAGCCGGGGTACCGCGGCGTTGCGCAGCCCGGCGAAACACTGACACAGCTAGTCAGCTTGAGTATCTTCGCCAGCGTCTTCGCCAGACCCGTCGCCACCAGCGGCAGCTTCTTCGCCTGGCTCTACACCTTCGCCCAGTTCATCTGATTCCTCGCCAGCAGTCTCTTCCGCAGCAATTGAAGCGCGGCTGCGTTGACCAATAGCAATCAGTGAATCATCCTCAACTTGAGCAACAACACCAGTTCCCATCTCAAGGTCAGACACACGAACCGGGTTTTCTATAGACATCTCAGAGATATCAACCTCAAACATTTGAGGAATATTGCCGGCTGGGGCCTCAACGGTGAGGGTCATCATCTGCTGCTGCACGACCGCTCCTTCTTGTCGTACCAGCACAGCATCACCAACAAGGTTGATAGGAACATCAACTACCAATCGCTGATCTATGTCAATAAGCATGAAGTCCACGTGCGTGACACGGTTAGCAATCGGGTCGCGTTGCATATTTTTTACGATTGTCAGATAGTCACTACCGTCGACATCAAGGGTGATGACAGCGTTCGGACCCGCAGCATTCAATGCAGCTCGGAACTTAGGGCGATCCAAAGTGACCGACAACGGATCAGAATCTTGGCCGTAAACAACTGCTGGGATCTTGTCGTTGCGTCGCAAACGACGGGAAGATCGGCTGCCATGGTCTCGGCCGAGTTCAGCCTCAAGCTTCAGATCTGACGACATCGCTGGTGACTCCTGGAAATAAATTCAATATGGACCCAATTTCTTAAAGGGTCCGGAAGGATTGACCATTGTAGAGCCCAGGGCTACTCATCACTCACCCAACACACCATCCTTACTTACCCACCGTACCGATGTGGCGGG
>CAJWBN010000161.1 GCA_913020735.1 uncultured Acidimicrobiaceae bacterium | reverse complement strand
ACCTATCGCTTCGACGCCCGGATCTATTGGTTTTGTCTCCAGGGCCAGGAACCCCATCAGATTTTCAAATCTCCGACACTATTGAAGCTGCGTTGGCGTTGGAAATTCCGATCTTCGGTGTTTGTTTAGGTCTTCAGGCTGTGGTTGAGTTCTTCGGAGGAACTCTTAGTCAGTTGACAACACCTATGCATGGAAAATCTTCGTCTGTTCAAGTTCTTGGTGGCCGCTTGTTTGAAGGGCTTCCTTCGGAGTTCAGAGCAGGTCGTTATCACTCGCTTTATGCGGGAGAAGAGACAATTCCCGACGCTTTGGAAGTTACCGCGGTCAGCGCTGACGACGGGGTAGTGATGGCTGTTGAACATAAATCATTACCGATAAAGGCGGTGCAGTTCCATCCCGAATCGATCATGTCTTTCGACGACGAAGTCGGATTGCGGTTGATGCGAAACGCTGTCCAGTTATTGACGAGGCCGACATGACCTTGATGGCTTACTTGAGCGACAGAGATGTCGTGACTGCACAAGGGCCTGATACCGAGGTGTATCTGCATGGCCAGATTTCGCAAAATGTTGATGACATGTTGGATGGAGAGTCTCGACTGTCGTTTCTTTTGGAGCCGAAAGGGAACATAGAAAGCTGTTTCCGGATCACGCGTTTGAGGAAGGACGATTATTTACTCGACACCGAGGTTGGGCATGGGCAGTTTTTGTGCGCATCGCTGGAGCGTTTCAAACTTCGATCCAAAACAGAGTTTGTTTCTCGTGAATGGAAGATGATTTCGGTTTTCGGTGATTCGGAAACAGTGGATGTCTCTCCAGGGGCGATATCGATTCGCTCTTCTTGGCTAAGTTCCCATCATCTTGATCTGTTGGCAGAGGAGCTAACAGTTGATCTCCCTGAATACGGTCAAGATGAGTATGAGCGACTTCGCTATGGCTATGGCTTGCCGGTGATTGGTAAAGAGTTCCAAGTCGGCTCGGTACCTAATGAAACTGACCTGTTGAGTTTGGCGGTCTCCTTTGATAAGGGTTGTTATCGAGGTCAAGAGTTAGTCGAGCGAATTGATTCACGTAAAGGTGGACGGCAATTGGTTCGGCGTATTCGCAGCGATGTTGCTTTAGCGGTAAAAGATCCTCTTTTTGAAGATGGCCAGAAGGTAGGGGAGGTTCTTGCCGTTGCCTCTTCCCCGACCTATCTAGGTTTCGCTTCTGTTAAAAGCCAAGTGGAAACGCTGACGACTGAATCAGGTGAGCCGGTGAAGTTTTCATCACTGAGCAAGGTTCTCTCATAGCAAATCCTTTGGTGGTCTATCGCCGAGTAGCCTTTGCTGGTACCTAAGGGTGTTCGCAAACGGCGAGACCGGCTCAACTGGGAGAGACAACTGTGGCTAAGACTGCTTTGTTAGCAAAACTGACCGCGAAAGAAGGACAACGCGATGCTCTACTAGCAGTGATCGCTGACCTCGGAATGCAGAATGTGTCTGGAGAGCCGGGCACGGAGGTTTACGCCGCCCATAAAGATGCAAGCGACGAGAACGTTGTTTGGTTTTATGAGATGTATACGGATGGCGACGCCCTAGCGGCGCATGGTGGTTCAGACGGAATGAAGGAGTTTGGCCGAGCTACAGGCGAATTCATGGCCGCGCGAGCGGAGTTGTTCTTCCTCGAGCCGGTATGCGCCAAAGGACTTGATCTCTGAGTAACGTGAGGCTAATTGGAAGTAGCTGCTCACGGGAAGGCACCTCAGGATGACTGTAGGTGACGGCACATATCTAGATCGGATAATTACTGAACATAGGGCTCGGGCTTTGGGTGATCACCGATCTCTTGATGATCTGCTTGAACAAGCTTCGAGCTGCGAGGAACCGCGCGGTTTCCTAGATGCCCTAACCGGCCCCGGGCTGAGTGTCATAGCTGAGGTGAAAAGGCGGTCTCCCTCCAAAGGGGATCTTTTTGCTGACTTAGAACCTGCGGTGTTGGCCGGTCAGTACATGAGCGGAGGAGCAGCCTGCCTTTCAGTGCTGACAGATGGGCCAAATTTTGGAGGTTCGAGTCGGGACTTGATAGAAGCGCGATCAGCAGTGAATTTGCCGGTATTAAGAAAAGACTTCACTGTGCAGGAACGTGATGTCGTGGACGCTCGTTTGATGGGTGCCGATTGCGTGTTGCTGATCGTTGCCGCACTTTCTCCAGATGAGTTGGCGACTTTTTTCGATTTAGCTCGATCCTTAAGTATGGATGCCCTGGTCGAAGTACATGATGAGAAGGAATTGGAGAGTGCTCTCAACATCGGAGCCGACCTCATTGGTGTAAACCAACGTGATCTAGTTACCTTTGAGGTTGATCACGAACGTGCCTCCCGGATGGCGGGGCTTATCCCGGAAGGGGTCGTAGGAGTGGCCGAGTCGGGAGTCCGTGATACTGCTGACGCTGTAGCTCTCCGCGACGTTGGCTATTCGGCGATCCTTGTAGGAGAAACGTTAGTTGTGAGCGGAAATCCATCTGCTGCCGTGTCCTCTTTGAAGGTTGATGGGTGATGTTCGTAAAGGTCTGCGGGATTACAACAGAAGAAGACGCTCTTCTGGCGATTGGCATGGGCGCTGATGCCCTGGGCTTTAATTTTGTTCCTGGGTCGTCGCGGCAGATTCGTCCATCTGTGGCGAGGGACATTGTGCGGCGTTTACCCGGCGGTGTAATGACTGTCGGGATCTTCAGGGATGAGTTGAAAGAAAGCGTTGTTCAAACAGTCCACGAAGCTGGCTTACAGGCAGCGCAACTGCATGGTCGAGAATCGCCTGAAGATAGTTCGTGGGTCTCCGAACGAGTTCCGTACCTGATCAAGGTATTTGTCGCAGGAGATCCAGCTATCGATGACCTTGAACGCTACTCAGCTACTGCTGTCTTAGTCGATGCCCCCGTGCCAGGGTCAGGCGAGGTTTTCGACTGGTCACTATTGGATGGGCGAGAGCGAGGACGGCCGCTCATTCTGGCAGGAGGACTTGACCCAGAGAATGTGGCTCAAGCTGTGAGTGTGGTGAAGCCCTGGGGTGTCGACGTGGCTAGCGGGGTAGAGGCTTCTCCAGGTGTCAAAGACCCCGTCAAAGTCAGAGAATTCGTCTTGAACGCACGAAATGCTGGCGCCTCCCTGGAAGCACGCGATGAAGCTTTTGACCCAGATGCTCCGAGACCTTACGACTGGCGAGATGAGTGATGACGTAGGTGTTCTCACCGATAGGTTGAATATATGGTGATGATCGATCCAAACAAGGAAGGACGTTTCGGTGAATTTGGTGGGCGTTTCGTTCCGGAAACTCTTATTCCTGCCTGCGAAGAGCTAGAAGCAGCATTTCGCGAGGCATGGGCCGATCCTGCCTTCATTGATGAATTCCACCGGGTGCTTACCGACTATGGAGGCCGACCTTCGCCGCTGACGGAGTGCTTTCGGTTGTCGGAACAATTAGGTGTCAGGGTTCTTTTGAAGCGTGAAGATCTAAATCACACTGGTTCACACAAAATCAACAACGTCATAGGTCAAGCTCTGCTTGCCCGTCGAATGGGTAAATCGCGTCTGGTAGCTGAAACCGGAGCAGGACAACATGGAGTAGCTACAGCAACTGTATGCGCTTTATTTGGTTTACCTTGTATTGTCTATATGGGTGAGAAAGATATTGAAAGACAATCACCAAATGTATTTAGAATGAAATTACTTGGTGCAGAAATTCGATCTGTTTCAACTGGTTCAAAATCTCTTAAAGATGCTATGAATGAAGCTCTGAGAGATT
>CAJWBN010000160.1 GCA_913020735.1 uncultured Acidimicrobiaceae bacterium | reverse complement strand
TGCCCAGCTCCCCAACCGCGTAGTTCTGGTGGTCGGTTCGCCCTCAAGATGATGAGGGGAGTCTCCGACCAATTGGCCTCTGAAACCGCAGGTAAATAATTCGCAGCAGCGGTACCCGAAGTGCAGATTAAGACGACAGGGCTTCTAGATGATTTTGCTAAACCCAAAGCGAAGAACGCGGCAGAACGCTCATCAAGTCGAACCCAGGTCTTAATTCCTGGTGTTGTCGCAAAGGTAAGTGTCAATGGTGTCGACCGCGAGCCTGGAGAAATCACTGCATGACAAACGCCCTGGCTGGCGAGTTCATTAGCGAACGCTGCGCAGGCGTCGTAGACCGGATCGTTGCTCATTGATCTAAGGGGTTAGGTCGAGAGCTCCGAGAAGAGCTTCAAACTTGTTGGCAGTTTCTGCCAGTTCACGAATAGGTTCTGCCCCCTCGACGATGCCACCTCCGGCGAATAGCGTGAGGGAGGTATCTGTCAAGAGCGCGGATCGTAAAGCAACTCGAAACTCTCCAGAGCCGTTTGGAGTCATCCAACCAACTGGAGCGGCATACCAGCCTCGATCCATTGACTCGTGTTGATCGATCCAGTCTTGAGAGCGTTGTCTGGGTAGCCCTGCTACAGCAGGGGTTGGGTGCAATGCTTTGACGATGTCGAGGATGTCCGTGTTATTTGGCAATGTTCCTGAAATAGGCGTGTGCAGATGCTGGATGCGTCGTAATTTCATTACCCCTGTAGCTACTGGTGAGTCCAAATGCACTCCAGCCGTGGCCAATGACTCTGTGATGTCATCGATAACGATTTGATGTTCGTTGCGTTCTTTAGGATTTGCCAATAGTTCAGCGCGTAATTGGGCGTCAGCTCCAGGATGATCATGGCGAGGTCGCGAACCAGCTAAAGCAGCTGTTTCGAGATGGTTACCCTCCACATTGACTAGCTTCTCTGGGCTAGCGCCTAGGAAGACTTGGCTTCCGTGACCTATCGCAAAAGTGGCACAGGAAGGATGCCGTTCTTTGAGCCGTTCCAGAAGTGCTGCGCAGTTGAGATTGGCGGGAAGAGAGAGTGACCTGGCAGTCACTACTTTCGTCATGTTCCCTGATTCGATTTCTTTCAGAGCATTAGAGACCAAAGCTAAATAATCGTCATCATTTTTGTAGTCGACTTCCTTTACCCACCCAAGGTCCAGATCTAGGGAAGGACTCAGCACTGGGATTTCGGCTCCCTCAACATGTGTAATCCAAGTTTGGTCATTTGATCGTGTGACGAAAATTTCGGGTAATACCAACTCACCGCCACCAAATGCAGCCCAATCGGGGTGACGTTCGATTTCACGGTCACTGAACGCGAATCCACCGACCAATACTCCCGCCGTGAAATCTGGGCCGGCTTCACCAATTACATCAATATTCAGTGTCCCTAAGTCAGCTCGGACGGTTTCGAATCGTGATGCCCGCTCGTCAGTGCGGAAATGTCGTGCCTTGCCAAGCGCGACGAACTCGAATCCCGCATCAGGAACCGCCCAATAAGCTTTTTGATGGTGTGTTGATGAAGCCCAAAGAGCTAACAAACTCAGCGGTTGTTCCAACTTTTTTCGAACAAGAGTCAGCTGACAGGGCTCAGTTAAAGTAGTCATGCCGAGTGACCGTCTTCTCGAAGATGTTGACCAACCTGTTCGATCAGCGTTTGACGAAAGTGTTCGGCTACTAGTTCAGTAACTAGCGGCAGGATATTTTCCACTATTTGAGTCTGTGAAGCGGTCGATGTCTCGCCAAGGTGTTTTGCGAAAAGGGCAACAGCGTCTTTTGCAACACTCTCTACTTGGTCAGCGTGTCGAACAGCCAAATGGATTAGTTCATCGAATGGCACACCGGCATCAAGTAGTTCGACACCGGCCTTCAACATGGACAGGGTTGATGTGCCGAATTGCTCGGCGTTGTTCGTTAGCGGCCTGATTAGTCCCGCATCGACGGCGAGTCGAACAATTTCTTCATTGGTACCTGAAGCGGTTACTAAGTCATCGAAAGAAAGCGAATCCGATGAGCCGTTGAGTGAAGTTAGTAAGGGATGAGGTGAAGAATCGGCTAGCTGTTGGATTTGAGCCAGGCTGAAACCTTCATCAGATAGCTGCTTAATTTCTTGTAGCCGATCGGAATGTGAATTGTCATAGAGTGCGACTCGCCCTTCGCGGGTGGGCGGGTGCAGAATCCCGATTTTCTGGTAATAGCGGATGGTGTCAACGCTGAGTTGGGCATCTCCGGCTAATTGTTCGACACGCACAACATTAGTTTAAGAGTAATAACTCCAAGAGTCACCACTCTTATGCTTAATATGTTTGATCCCTAGTTGATTTGTTTTTCCATTCCATCCCAATAAGGGGAGCGGAGCTTGAATTTCTGGAGTTTGCCTGTAGCAGTCCGAGCTAGTTCGTCCCGAATTTCGACTGAAGTAGGACATTTATAGTGCGCCATTTTCTCGCGACAGTATTCAATCAGCTCCTGCTCAGTAGCTGATTGATCTTCGGCTAATACAACTAGAGCCTTAACTGTTTCACCCCACTTTTCATGTGGCACACCGATGACCGCAACCTCGGCGATTGCTGAGTGGCTGAACAACACATCTTCGACTTCGATGGAAGAGACATTCTCGCCTCCCGAAATGATTACGTCCTTTTTTCTGTCCGAGATAGTTACGTGATGTTCTTCATCCATCGTGCCGCCATCACCGGTGTGAAACCAGCCGTCCACTATCGCTTCGGCAGTTGCCTCGGGTTGCTCCCAATATCCCTCAAGCACAACGTTAGAGCGCGCGAGGATTTCACCTTGGCCATCAACTTCGATCTTGACGCCAATCGCAGGTGCTCCAGCGCGACTTAACTTGCGGGCCTTTTCTTCAAAGTCGAAATCATCCCACTCAGACCTGCACCTGTTCATCGTTAAAAGAGGGGAAGTTTCGGTCAGACCATAAATTTGAATAAATTCCCAACCTAACTCTTCTTCCATCCGAGCGATCGTTCGGGTGGGAGGAGGAGCCCCCGCTACGACCATTCTCACTCTGCCGCGTCCGGGAATTTCGCCCTCCCAGTCTTGTGCTGCTTCCAAGACTGCTGAAACAACTGCTGGAGCTCCACACATATAGGTGATGTCATGATCTTCGATGCGTTGGAGAATGTCTTCGCCTCGGACCTCGCGAAGTACAACGTGCTTGCCGCCCATGCCGGTGACTGCGTAGGGCATTCCCCATCCGTTGCAGTGAAACATCGGAAGGGTGTGCAGATAGTTGTCCCTATCGCTCACCCCCGCATGCCAACCGAACGTCGTTGCGTTTACCCATAAAGCACGGTGGGTTTGTTCGACACCTTTTGGTCGGGCCGTTGTTCCCGACGTGTAGTTGATTGTTGCGGTTGCATCTTCGTCTGGGATCCAAATTTCAGGCTCGCCCCCTGACAAATACATTTGATCATCGCTATCGGTACCCATAACCACGAAGTGATCAACGTCAATGTCCTTGCAGGTGTCCTCCATTGAAGGGTCCACTAGCAACATTGATGCTCCACAATGATCAACTATGTATGCGATTTCGTCGTGGCTCAGGCGAAAGTTGATAGGCACAAAAATTCGGCCATAGCCTGAGACTCCCCAAAATGAGGTCATGAGCCTGCCTGAGTTTTGCGACACCATCGCAACTCGCTCGCCTACGCCTATGCCTAGCTCATCTAATTTTGCGGCCTGTTCTCGGACTTTGACTCCAAACTCACGCCAGGTCAATTCACCCAAACCACCGCCGGGCATGTCGGGTTCATCAACTAGAGCAATTCGGTCTGAATAGACGTTCTCTGCT
>CAJWBN010000159.1 GCA_913020735.1 uncultured Acidimicrobiaceae bacterium | reverse complement strand
AAGGCTGAGCCGATTGAGACGTCTGGTTAACGATCGGCGTTACCGTGATGCCCAACACCAGGTAGTTATTGAAGGCCCGCGGGCGATTCGGAGTGCTTTAGATCTAGGTGCTGACCTAAGAGAAATATTTCATCGGCCAGATCAAAGTGAAATAGCTGCCTCTTTTCTCAAAGAGGGAGCGCTAGTCCACGAAGTCGAAAGCCACGTGCTTGACCAAATAGCAGATAGTGGATCGCCTCAAGGTTTGCTGGCCATCGCAGAGGTCCGTGACTCTGATATGCGATCAATTTCTGCGTGTAGGCGGGTAGTTGTCATTGACTCGGTGCAAGACCCAGGCAATGTAGGTGCGATCGTTAGAACCGCTGTGGCCGCTGGCTTTGAAGCCATTGTTACATCCTCAGGCACAGCTGACCTGTTAAGCCCTCGTTCGATTAGAGCGAGTGCCGGGACCACATTTTCTATGCAATTCGCCAGAAATATTGACCTCGACTCAGCCCTAACTGCCTTATTGGCTGAAGGTCATTTCGTGGTGGCTACGAACTCCAGAGGTGAAAAAGATTTCAGGTCTCTCGAGGTGACAGGCCAGATGACCTTGGTGTTAGGAAGCGAAGCTCACGGGGTATCAGGGGATGTTCTAAAACGTGCCAGTGTCCTAGTGAGTATCCCCATGGGGGAACATGTTGAGTCATTGAACGTTGCTGTTGCGGGCGGCCTGGTGATGTATCAAATGCAAGGTAAAGGTAACGACTGATAACTCATTCGCTTATTGACTTCTGCTAATCGCCTCGCTGGTCGTATCCTTCACTGTGTGAGCGTTTACGACCAGATCGCCCAGGCCCGAGCTTCAGCAATCGGCGAAATAGAACAAGTAGATGACATGGAGAGCTTGACGGCACTCGAACCCGTGCTTTTCGGAAAGAAATCGACGCTCGGAGGTCTCAAGCGGTTGATGGGCGAAGTCGATGCATCCGATAAAGCTGATGTCGGCCAAGCATTAAACCAAGCTCAGGCGGATGTGCGTCAAGCTCACGCGGCGGTGAAAGAACGCTTCATAGCGGAGAACCGACGGGCACAGCTTGAAACGGAGCGGCTTGACCTTACCGAATCGATTGAGGGCAACAGCAGAGGCCATCTGCACCTAGTCACGCAGACTATGGAACGCCTCGAAGATGTTTTTGTAGGTATGGGTTTTACTGTTTCAGAGGGACCTCAGGCTGAAACCGATTGGTACAACTTCGAGGCGTTGAATCTACCAGCGGCACACCCCGCTAGATCGATGTTCGACACGCTGTATCTAGACCTCGGTGAACGTACAGAGATAGGAGATGGTGAAGGAGGGGAAGCTACGAATGTTTTGCTCCGAACTCACACTTCGCCAGTACAAATTCGAGTTATGGAATCAAGTCCTCCGCCTATCTACACCGTTTGCCCAGGTCGTGTGTTTCGCAGGGACACAGCGGATGCCAGTCACATGCCCGTCTTCCATCAAATTGAAGGCCTAGTGATTGATCACGGTATAAGTCTCACTGATCTTGCTGGCACCCTCAACGAATTCACGGCGGCTTATTTCGGAGGGGCTATCCGAAGCCGGCTTCGACCTTCATACTTCCCGTTTACTGAGCCGAGTGCCGAGTTTGATATTACTTGTGTTATTTGTGAGGGCGAAGGTTGTCAAACATGCCAACGCACGGGCTGGATCGAGCTTGGCGGCTGCGGAATGGTGCACCCGAACGTTTTGTCCAACTGTGGGATCGACAGCGAAGAGTGGACCGGGTTTGCCTTCGGTTTCGGTATAGATCGATTGGCCCTGATGCGACACGGAATTAAAGATTTGCGCGACATGTACACCAACGACGTTCGATTTCTCGAACAGTTCTAAGCGGGAGTCAGAATGAAAGTCCTCCTTTCTTGGTTACGTGAGTTCGCCCCAATAGAGGGCGACCCATATGAGTTAGCTGACCAGATGAGTGATCTAGGCATGGCGGTCGAAGAGACACGCCTCCTCGATCCCCTTCAAGGTGTCGTAGTCGCAAGGGTCGCAAGTCTCAGACCGCACCCAGAGGCAGACAGAATTCAGTTAGTTGATGTCGAAGTTGAACCAGGTAGCCCGCTGCAGGTTTGTTGTGGTGCCTTCAACATGTCGGAAGGAGACCTGATCCCTTTCGCGACTATTGGAACGGTTATGCCCGACGGTATGGAGATAGCTCAACGAAAAATGCGCGGCGAGCTATCAAACGGCATGTGCTGCTCTGCCGCTGAACTTAATTTGGGTTCGGACCACGACGGAATAATGATCTTGCCCCAGGATTTAGAAATCGGCGCCCCGTTGATGGAGCAACTAGGTCTCGTAGGTGATGTGTTGTGGGATCTGGAAATAAACCCCAACCGGCCTGACGCAATGTCTGTCGCGGGTGTGGCTCGTGATTTAGCTGCTCGACTCGACGTGCCATTTGAGATCCCCCAATGGTCCGTGCCTATCTCTGAGGGACGAGAGGGTGACCTTGCAAGCATCCACGTTGACGACGGAAAGCTTTGCCCGCGTTTCACAGCGCGGGTCATCCAAGGGGTCACCGTTGGCGAATCTCCGTTGTGGATGCAAATGCGATTAACCCTCTTGGGAATGCGACCGATCAATTCGGTGGTGGATGTTTCTAACTATGTGATGCTCGAACTTGGAACCCCTAATCACACGTATGACCTTTCGCTGGTGCCTAACGGATATATCGGTGTGCGGCGAGCAACCAGCGGGGAAACGATCCTCACTCTTGATGACCAGGAACGGTCTTTGCTTCCTGGAGATGGGCTAATCGTTAACGCGGATAGTGAGCCAATTGGCATAGCCGGAGTTATGGGTGGCGCGAGTACTGAGATTTCTGCATCTACAGACGCGGTATTGCTTGAGCTGGCTAGTTGGGAGTGCGAATCGATTGCAAGGACCTCTCAACGCCTCGGACTTAGGTCAGAAGCATCGGCGCGATTTGAACGAGGAACTGACTGGCGAATAAATGCAAACGCGGTTGAACGGTTCTGTTATCTGCTTGACGAGATCACCCCAGGTGGAATTGAAGTTGTGGGAGAAGTTCTCGATGTTCATGGAAATCTCCCAGACAACGGACCGGTCTCGGTTCGAACATCACGAATCAGCATGTTGCTCGGGCGACAATTTACATCTGCAGAAATCCGAGACTTGTTGCTCCCCATCGGATTCGAGGTCGAAGCCACGGATGACGATGATGTTCAACTCGTGAATATTCCGTCGTTCCGACCTGATACTGAAACCGAAACTGACATTGCAGAAGAAGTAGCGCGACACTATGGATACAGCGCACTTGGGACCACGGTTCCGCGATCCCCTGATGCGGGCCGATTAACGACTGAGCAGAAAACCCGCAGGACGATACGTCAGATCATGGTTGGTTGTGGCCTAGTTGAAGCGATGCCTAATCCTTTTCTAGCTCCCGGAGACGTCTCCAAGGCCGGGTTATCAGTTGAAGATCCGGTGCAGTTACTTAATCCCTTGGCAGTAGAAGAGTCAGTTCTAAGGCCGTCACTTCTTCCTGGCTTGTTGACGTCCGTTGCTTACAACTACTCGCACCGAAATACGGGGGTGCGGCTGTTTGAGACTGGAGCTATCTTCCGAGCTTCCGGAGACCCTGCTTCGTCGCTACCTGCTGAGTATGAACAATTGGCAGCGCTGCTGTCTGATAGCGATGTGGCGAATGTAGTCGGGTTACTTCGGGAATTGGGAGAGGGACTCAGGGTTGAACTCACTTTGGTCAATACCGATGATCTCCCTGGGCTACATCCCACCCGGGGAGCACTCGTTTGTATCGGTGAAATAGAGATAGGTTCTGTAGGGGAAATAGACCCTATTGTGCTGGAGCGTTACGAAATAGAAGATAGATGTGTTTGGTTTGACTTGAGGCTTGACCTGCTTATAGAGGCTGCTATCGCCGACTCTGACTTCGCTTACGAACCGGTTTCGACTTTCCCCTCGAGCGATGTCGATCTCGCCTTTATAGTTGACGAAGGCGTGCAGGCATCGGCTATCGAGTCGACGCTTAGAGAAGCGGCCGGCGATGAGCTCCAAAGTCTGAAGTTGTTCGATGTTTTTCGAAGTGATCAGATAGATCAAGGGTCGCGTTCTCTGGCTTTTTCACTTCGACTCCA
>CAJWBN010000158.1 GCA_913020735.1 uncultured Acidimicrobiaceae bacterium | reverse complement strand
AAAGCCGAACGACTCGGAGCAACTCATCGATGCTTTCGTCACATCGTCAGGAATGACGATGCTGTTCCAGCGAGATGAAGAAATTTGGATACAAGATATGACCGGCGAACATCCTCTCGACCGGGCAAGCACCGTCCCTGTCTTGTGGGGCAGACTAGGGCGGGTTCTTGCGACGGTAACGGTGATTGTGGAAACTCAACAAGGTCAGACCTTATTGATGTTGAGTGAGTGAGATAGGGGAGAAGGTCTAACGTGACGGATATCGGACTTCGATCGACAGTAGAACAAGCGGATTTGATTCAGCGGGGAGAACTCTCCAGTCGAGAGTTGACCGAACACTTCATTGAACGCATCGAACGTTTAGATGGTGAGATTAATTCTGTAGTTACAAGAGATTTCGAGACTGCGCTAGCTGAATCAGATGCTGCGGATGCAAGTCAACAAAAAGGTCAGTCGCTGGGGGTTCTGCATGGCGTTCCCATAACAGTTAAAGATGCCTTACAGACCAAGAACCTTAAATCGACAGGTGGAGCGACTGAACTTCGAGACAATGTCCCCTCACAAGATGCTGCCGTCGTAGCATCCATCCGTCGGCAAGGTGGAATCGTAATGGGGAAGACGAATCTTCCACGTTGGTCAGGAGACATTCAGGCTTATAACGATATTTTTGGGACGACGAACAACCCGTGGGATATATCCCGTGGCCCAGGAGGATCCTCCGGTGGTGCAGCCGCAGCTGTAGCTATGGGTTTCACGTCTTTCGAAATTGGGACAGATATAGGTGGTTCGATCCGCTTTCCAGCAGCATTTAATGGAGTTTGGGGCCACAAGCCGAGTTTCGGAGTTATCCCAACCACTGGTTATCTAGACCATGTGGACGGTGGATTGAACGAAGCAGACATCAACGTTTTTGGACCCATAACTCGAAGCGCACAAGATCTCGAACTGTTGTTGACAGTGATGAAAAGGAACTCACCTCCCTGGGTCGCAGAACTAGAAGCTGCACCTGAGGACTTAAAGGATTTAAAAATAGGAGCCTGGCTTGACGATGAATTCTGCCCAGTTGACGGTGAGGTCCGCGAACAGCTCGAGAAGGTCGTTCAAGCTTTAGAAAAAGATGGGATGTCTGTTGATCGATCAGCTAGACCTGAACTGGATCCAGATGAAGCGGCCATGCTGGGACTTTGGCTAGTCCAAAGGGCTATCTCGCAAAGTACTGACAGCAATGGCCCAGGCCACAGGATTTGGCTAGATAGCCATGTCCGGCGAGAAGAGTTAAGACTCAAATGGGCTCAATTCTTTGATAAATACGACGCTGTCATCATGCCCGTTTGCTTCGTACCGCCATTTGAACATCAGCAACAAGGCGACTTCGGAAGCCGAACCCTTATCTGCAATGAAGAAGAACGCGCATACATCGATGTTGTCAAATGGACGACCATGGTCGGGATGGCCTACCTCCCGTCGACGGTCCCCCCAATCGGGCTAGGACCGTCCGGTTTGCCGATTGGTTGTCAGGTAGTAGGTCCCTACGGTGGTGACAGGCTGACCATTGCGTTGGCTGGCCGGATCGGTGATCTCATGGGCGGCTATCAGCCGCCCCCTCGCGCTCTATAACTTTTCGAACATCTGCGATCGCTTCTCGAAGGTTGGGTAGGGAGGCGCATGTTGCATCCGAATCAGTAGACAAGAAAACGAACACGACGCTGCTAACTGATTGGCGAGTTGTTTCTTCGAGCGCAGCGGCATAAGTAGCACCCTGGAGGCGATAGCGGTCAACCTTGAGATCGATTTCGTTTGGCTCGACCTGATCGGTTTTGTAGTCGACGACAACCAGCCCTTGTTCCGTTTCGTACACGAGGTCCACGTAGCCTTCGACAATTTTTTCGCCTATGGGGCACGCAACATGGAGTTCGCGCCAATACCGATTCTGGATAGCTAGCTGAATTTCTTCACTAGCAATTGCCGAAGCGGCCAGGGCAGCAACTTCGTCAGAAAGTTCTGCTATGCCTTCAGCCTCGGCATGAATTCTGGCAAGCGTTCTTAGGCCTTCCCTGCTTGCTAAATCCACTGTCTGAAGAACCCCGTGGACAGCGCGTCCAATAGCGGTGCCGTAGCGACCTCTACCTTGGATCGGTAACTCTGATTCGTCCACATCTTTCAACAGTCCGGGTTCGTGAACTTCGTTGCCGCTAGAAACGGCAATCAAGCCATCGGCGGACTTAGCTATTTGAGTAGCGCTCATAAATCGGGATCGACCGCTGAACTCAATCGCCTTGTTGTAACGGTCACGCCATTCAGACAGACCTGGACGCGAGACAGAAAGCTTTAGTCGCTCGCCATCCCAAACCTCCCCGTGATTTGAGTAGTTGGCTTCTATGTATTCGGCCCCCGTCAAAGCTCCGGCGATTAGATGTGCGGGGGTTTGAATCTCAAGGCCAGAATTTGATGGAGCCTCTTTGCGGTGTAACGAAATGACCAAGTGGTCTCGTGCACGGGTGCAAGCCACGTACAAGGTTCGAATTAACTCATCGTGTGTAAAGAGTTTCTCTGCTTGAGCCCACTCATCGAAACCGAGTGTTTCGAGCCCTTTCCGGATTTTCACATCAGGCATATCGGTGTTGGGAGCGTGTCCCACCCTCACCCCGGACTGGCTCTTTGTTTGAAGCGGCAGCCCTGCAACTACAGCAATTGGAAACTCAAGACCTTTAGCCGCGTGAATAGTCATGATCTGGACAGAATCATCGTCATCTTCAGACAGAACCGTTTCGACTGACCGAGCATTTTCAGCTGTTTGCTGAGCAATCCAAAAAATAAATGAGTGGAGATTTCCGTTGGCCGTATCGGACCACGCGCGAGCTTGATCAGCTACATACCGGAAACGCCGCAGGGATTCACGTGGATCTCGACGGGTGGCGCATTGTTCTACGAGTTGACGATCTGTGATGATCCGCCCGATCAACTCTGAAGGAGTCAGGATTGAACATTGTTCGTGCATTTCAGCGAGATGAGCTAATCCGCCGGCAACAGGGCCGCCACCTTCGGCTCGTACCTCGTGTTCTTCAATCGTGATAGTGCTCCACGCCCACGGATCTGAGTTCTTTGTCTTGAATTTGTACAAATCGTCGTCTCCGCATCCATAGACCGAAGATCGCAATGCGGACACGGTGGCTAAGGAGTCAGATGGATTGTTGATAGCCCGAAGACACATAACTAGGTCCCGTATCTCCTGGCTTCGCCAAACATTGTTGGTGGAAGCAACTCGATATGAAACTCCAGCCCGTTCGAAGTCCCTCTGGATGTTGGTCATGGCTGACCTCGTGGGAACCAATACTGCAACGTCGCTGAACTTTGCTGCCTTCCACTCGCCGTCCTTGTGTACCGGCCAACCTTCTTTGACCATATGAAGAACGGCTTGAGTGATGTCGTGAGCTTCAGAGATTTGCACACTGTCTGCAGTTGGCTTTTTGTTTTCCGATGTTTCGTGTGCAGCAAGACCTAACAAAGTGACTGCATTTCCGGCTGGTGCGCTCTCTCGGATCGGAACTAGAGGTGTGTATGCGGGCTGGCTATTGTCACGATGCTTAATTAGCTTGCCGAAGACCTCGTTTACCCAAGAAATTATTTCGGGGGTACTGCGGAAATTTGTGGATAGCAGGAATTTCCCATCCTGATATTTTTCTTGCGCATCTAGGTACAAGCTGATGTCTGCTCGGCGGAATCTGTAGATCGATTGTTTGGGGTCCCCGACGAAGAACAAACGACCGAGAAGAGTTGGTGTGGTTTGCCATGAAGTCGATGATGTGATGTCAACTGGCGATGCAATTAAGGTCGCGATTTCGATTTGGATTGGGTCCGTGTCTTGGAACTCGTCGATGAGCAGGTACTTATATTTGTTGTGCACCTTTGACCGAATCAGCTGACCTTGGGTCGAGTTGTTAAGTATCTCCCGGGCTGAAACTAAGAGATCGTGATAGTCGAGACGGCCCAGTTTTCGCTGTTCGAGTACACCGTCCAATATGAAGTCGGTAAGACAAGCGGTGAGTCGACGAAGAATGAGATCAGTAAGTGATGCTCGGAATTCTTCAAGCTCTGTAACATCTGCCTCATCGTGGTGAGTAACATGTGGAATAGTCTGCCAAGAGTTTAATAGATGGGGAGCAGCTATTTTTTTTACTCTTGGTATTTCTTTTATTTCAACTTCTCCAAACTCTGAGTGTTTAAACTCAATTTTAGGTTTGTTGAGTTGTATTTTCTGATTTAATTGATTGTTTACAAAATCTTTTACATCCTCATGGCTTATTCTTCCTTTTCTTTCACTTCCTTTTATCTCATTTATATTCGCTCCTAATT
>CAJWBN010000157.1 GCA_913020735.1 uncultured Acidimicrobiaceae bacterium | reverse complement strand
CCGCCTTCTATGGGAATGCCGCCCCATTCCCCTGATGGCCAGCCAAAACGTAGGTTGATGCTATTAGGCAACCCGATTGAGTTAGGTGCATCGGCAGCAACTCCGTAGCTTTTGCGCACCATGAACTCAATCTTTGGTACTTGACACTCAGCTGATGCGATGAGGGCACGGGCGCCTCTGCGCATCGTCGCGATTCTTTCGGCATGTGAGCCCAACATGAAACCAGGCATGTCGAGAAAAATAAGTAACGGCAGATTGAATGTGTCGCAGAGGTCGAGGAAGTGGGTGTACTTGTCGGCAGCATTGCCGTCCATTGCTCCAGCTTTACTCATGGGGTCGCTGCCGATCACCCCTACTGACCAACCATCTAAACGAGCGAATCCAGTAATCAATCCACTTGCGTACAGCTCTCGCATTTCAAAAAAATTGCCATTGTCAACCACGTGCCGGATTAAGGCTCGGGCGTCGTAGCCCTGCCTCCGGTTAGTGGGAATGAAATCTAGGAGTTCCTGGGGTCTGCGTTCTGGGTCATCGTCTGTTTGAACTCGTGGAGCAACTTCCCGCACTGTGTTTGGAAGGTAGGAGATGAATTCTCTGATCTGTTGAAAGGCGTCGTCTTCGTCTTCCGCGACGTTGTCTACTTGACCACTTTCGACTACGTGCATCTTCCAACCACCGAGCTCTTCTTTCGAGAGCTTTTCTCCGATAGCTCGTTCAACTACGGGCGGTCCCGATGGAAAGATTTGAGATTTTTCTTTAATCATTACGCTGAAATGAGATAGCAACGCTGCAGCGGCTGGCCAGCCTGCGACCGATCCGAGTATTGCTGAAGCAACGGGGACATTCCGGAGAAGTTCAACGCCTTCGTGCCAGAGATCACCTTGGGGGAGCCCCATGTGACCGTCTTGTTCATCTTGCTTAGATGAGTGACCTACTCCTTCGCGGAGCTGAATGTAGGGAATGCCGTATTGGAGTGCTAGCGGCTGAGCGAAGTGATGAGGAATTTTGTGGACATCGTGTGGGCTGCCACCTGACAGAGTGAAATCATCGCCCCCGACTGAAACTGGTCGCCCAGAGATCTCTCCTAGTCCCATTACATATCCACCAGGGGAGAAATCAACCAAGTTGCCATCTGAGTCATACTCAGCTGCACCTATGAGATGACCCATTTCGAGGAAAGAACCGGGGTCACAGAATTTCTCCATGCGTTCTCGAACTGTGTATCTGCCGCCATCGTGTTGGCGTTGCACTCGTTCGGCGCCACCCATTTCGTTAGCTAAGCCTTTGATGTATTCGATGTCTTCAATGGCCTTAGCCCAGTCCATTCCGGGCTTCCAGGATTCTCGGTTGGGGTCTACAGGCACTCGTTAACCTTTGCCCTGACGGAGCAACTTTCCGGGCAACGTTGAATCAGGCGAGACGGTGTCTTGTCCGTCATGTCTAATCACAGTGCCGTTCACTACGACTGCGTCGATGCCCTTAGCATCCGAGATCAAACGGTCAGCACCTGCTGGAAAGTCGTATACACGGCGCTTTCCATCGTGCCCAACGTGGTCCATATCAAAGACGACTACGTCGGCCCAACCTCCTTCGCTCAGGGTGCCTCGGTCTTCGATTCCAAAAACTTGCGCTGGGCGTTGAGTGAGCATGTGAACTGCTTCTTCTATTTCAAAACTTTGCCGTTCCCGCACAAAGGTTGAGAGAAACTCGGTTGAATATTTCGCATCACACAACTGGCTTGCATGCGCTCCCGCGTCTGACAGCCCAATTACTGTCGTTGGGTCGTGCAAGAGTTCGTCTATCTCATCTCTGTCGTGGTTGAGGACGTCTTGAAGTATGCGCATATCCAGATCAGCGTCTAATGCCATATCCAGCATGAGGTCTATGGGGTCCTCACCGCGTTGATCGGCGAGTTCTTGAACGTTGCGTCCTTCGAGGGAGGGGTCCGGCGGAAACCAAGTTATTTCCGTACGAGACCATCGATCTCCTACCTTGCCGCCGTTACCAGCCTTTTCTTTAAATTTTTCTCTCCACTCAGGATCCGCGTAATAGGTCTTTCTGCCGTCATGGTCGCTTTTGGCTACCGGCTGAAACAGTCTCATTCCCTCGTAAATGAAAGGAGCCTTCCAGCTCATTTCGAACTGCACCGGCTGGACTGCGACCTGCGGGTAGACAGCGATACCTCTATCCGCTAGTTCGTGAGCTTGCTCTACATCTTTCAAATGACTTCCTGGCCCAACAGCACTTGCGAGTAGGGCGGTCCAGCTCACGTTGGCACCTGTGGTTTCTGCTACCTGAGCGAACTGTTCGTGGCTGAGGCCCCTACCTTGAGTTGCCTGCATAATTCCGCCAACGTCACCCAATGCTTGAGCTATCTCAATAATCTCCTCTGGGGTGGCTAAACGGCTAGGGACCGGGCGACCTTCATAACCTACGTGAGTGTTGGCTCGGCTTGTCGCAAAGCCCAAAGCACCGGCTTCTAGAGCTTCGGTAACGAGCTCGCGTTGGCGTGCAATTTCGATGTCGGTGGCTTCTCGTTCGGTGGCTTCCTCACCCATCACATACATGCGCAAAGCGGTGTGGCCGATCATCGCCGCCATGTTGACAGCGCAACCATTTTGCTCCAGGGCATCGAGGTACTCGGGAAAGGTCTCGAAGCCCCAGTCTCCGAGCCCGGAACGCAGAGCCTCAACACTCATCCCTTCAACGTTTTCGAGGGTGCGCATGATCAGGTCTCGATGCTCAGGCCGAGTCGGGGCTACGGAGAAGCCGCAATTGCCCATCACAATGGTGGTGACTCCGTGCCAAGGAGAACAACTCACCAAAGGATCCCAAAGTACTTGTGCGTCATAGTGGGTGTGTATGTCTACGAATCCTGGTGAAACAATTCTGCCGGTTGCCTCGATGGTTTTGTCTGCTTCAGCGGGCGCATTACCCATCGCTACAATTTTCTGATCCTTTATTCCTATATCCCCAGAAAATCGTGCAGATCCAGTGCCATCCACGATGGTGCCGCCGGTGATCTTGAGGTCATAAGACATTTTGGTTCCCCTTGATGTGGAATAAGTCCAAAATAGTTGGATTCGCGCAAGCTTGCTGATTTCTTGGCGCGTTAAGTTGCTCGGGTAGACTGTTTAGAGAGCTATTGAAGGGAAATTGGTTTGCCGAAACAGAAGGACGACGCGATCCTCCTCGAGGGTAAGACGGTTGAGGCGCTGAAAGGCGGTCACTTCCGCATTGAGTTGGATAACGGACATGAAGTTCTTGGTCACCTAAGCGGCAAAATGCGTAAGCATCACATCCGCATTCTTCCTGGAGACCGCGTTCAGGTTGAGGTATCTGCATACGACCTGACCCGAGGGCGAATCACCTACCGCTATAAGTAAAACCAACTTGTTGAGCTGTGCCCTTTAGTTGCTTGTCGGTTTTGCCGACCATTGGCAGGGCGTTAGTACCTCAAGCCAGTCGTAGTTTTGCAATGAGACCTCGACGAAATCTTTTCCTGCTTCGGACTTGGTGGGTCTAATAGTTCGTTGAAAGAGGTCGCTGCCAACTTCTCTAATGGACAATCTCGGGGCGTCCGAACATCCAGGACCTAGTTCGAAAATCCAGGTTGTAGTTTCCTCACTGCAGGGTGAGTGACAGGCGTTGTAAACCCTTAGATCGCCAGCGCCGCGTGCTATCGGATTTTTTTCAGAGCCCACGAAACTCATACCATTAGCTGAAAAAATCATGAACTCCCCGGCTTGCGGCACGTTGCCCGCATCGATCTGTTGGTTCCAAAGGAAGGCGTCGGGTAGGAGCTCGATCTCCCAATTAGCAGACGCTGTGACGGCTATCTCTTGGACAGCTTGTGTATCTTCGCTAAGAAATCGAAGACCTTCGAGTGGAGAGTTCTGGTACGGATAGCCGAACGAGAACAATGGGGTCTGACCGTTACCCCTAAGTTCGATAAGTAGCTGCGATCCCGGCACAGGGCTTCTGTAGATAACAGTTCGATAATTGGTCCACTTACCGCTCACGTCTACAATGCTCGACCCGTATCCAGTGATTTTGATAGCGCCCTCAGATATCTGGGTAACAGAAATTGGTTTTTGGATAGGAGTGCTGGTCGTCGTAGAGGAAGCAGTCCGTTTGATAGTGGTCGAGGGAGCAGCAGTTGGCGGAACCGATGTAAATGTGACATCGGATTGTGTGTCCGATGGTTCATTAGACGTTGCAGCTGGCGCTGTTTCCCTATCCACTTGTTTTGACGTATCGCCGCCGAGTGCTTGAATGAGCGCGGCGGCGCCCAACAGTAGGCAGACAATCAGGACAAGTTCCTGGTTTTAAATATACAGAAGCAAATAAAAAATCAGGAATTATATGGACTGATCAAACTATGTTTGATTATTTAAG
>CAJWBN010000156.1 GCA_913020735.1 uncultured Acidimicrobiaceae bacterium | reverse complement strand
TCAAAGAAGCAGGAGAACTGGTTATCGGAGATACCTGGTACTCCAGAATTGTTTATCTAGGTGAATATCTCGGCCAACCGATAATGACGTTTACAAGTTCTGAATCCATAAAAGCAACCGCGCCAGGCAAGAGTTATTTATCAGTCATTCTGAACGGATTTTTAGAAGCAGCCCCCACTCAAATAGATCTGCACCTAGATCGGTTGCTACGAGCACACGGAGTAGATTTTGCTTGGACTAGAGAGACTTTGTTGGAACTAGCAAACTTGGAGAATTGAAATTAACGACAATCCGAGTGCTCAACAGTCGAATCAAAGTATGAAGGAATTCGACTACGAACTCCCCGAGGGAGCCATAGCTCAAAACCCCGCAGAACCGCGCGACAGCGCCAAGTTGCTTGTCGACTGCGGAATTGGTGAGCCTCTGCAGCATTTGACCGTTGCTAGCTTGCCGAGCCAGATAGCCGAAGGTGATGTGGTTGTAGTCAATGAAACGAGCGTTATTCCTGCACGGCTCCAATTGCGAAAATCGACTGGTGGTGTCGTTGAAGTTCTATTGCTTGAACCTTTGGAAGACGGCTGGGCAGCGTTAGTAAGACCGGGTCGTCGCGTTAAAAGTGGAACGGAATTGCTAAGCGAAAGAGATGCCGACCTTCAAGTGCTGGTGGGTGATGAAATTAGCGAAGACGGGCAAAGAAAAGTAGTGATCTTCCATAGGGGTGAAATAGTTTCCAATCCGAGTGACACTCACAAACTTTCCAAAGCTGGTGAGTCGCCACTCCCTCCATACATAACTTCGAAAGGGCACTCCCCAGATCGGTATCAGACCGTTTACGCCCGAACCCCGGGATCAGTGGCAGCGCCTACAGCTGGACTCCACCTGACTGAAGGACTGTTGCGCGAAATCAGAGATAAGGGAGCGCGGATAGAAAAAGTAGATTTAGTCGTAGGCCTTGACACCTTTCGACCCGTGACTGTGGACGACCCGGCTAACCACAGGATGCATAGCGAGAGTTACAAGGTTGAGGAAAGCACTTGGGAAGCTTGCCAAGCCGCAAAGCGAGTTGTAGCTATTGGCACAACTACAGTTCGGGCTCTCGAATCTGCAGCACGTGGAACGCTGTCGGGACGCACAGACCTCTTCTTGCGACGTGGGTCTAAATTCCAAATTGTTGATGCTCTAATGACGAACTTCCATATGCCGCGGTCGACCCTACTGATGATGATCGATGCGTTTATCGGGCAGCGTTGGAAACACTTGTACCAAGAAGCTCTAGAAAAAAACTACAGATTTCTTTCCTTTGGAGATGCAATGTTCCTTCACAGGACACCGAGTTGAACCCTCCTCTGTCATGCTGTAGCAACTGTGTCCCTAAACTTCGAACTTCTAGCGTCAGATAGCCAAGCTCGCCGAGGGCGAATCCACACTTCGCGGGGCTCAATTGAGACACCAGTCTTCATGCCTGTTGGTACACGGGGAGCGGTAATACATCTGGATCAGCGCGATTACGAACAACTTGAGATTGAAGTTGTACTCGGAAACACGTATCACCTGATGCTTAGACCAGGAGCCCAAATTATTGAGGACTTAGGAGGGCTTCATTCGTTCGTGTCCTGGGATGGTCACATGCTTACTGATTCTGGAGGTTTCCAGGTCATGTCGCTGAACGACAACGTAAAGATCGATGATGACGGTGTCACCTTCACATCAATTTACGATGGTTCTAAACTCCGTTTCACACCTGAAGATGCCGTTTCCACGCAACAGCAAATAGGCGCTGATATTCAAATGGCACTCGATGTCTGCCCGGCATTACCTGCTTCAGAAGATGTAGTTATCAAGGCGATGGAACGAACCCACGAATGGGCAGCACGAGCAAAGGCAGCACACAATAAACCTGGCCAGTCACTTTTTGGCATCGTCCAAGGAGGTATTGACCCAGCGCTCCGAACCAAGAGCGCCAAACATTTGGCATCACTTGACATGTCCGGTTATGGAATTGGGGGACTGTCAGTCGGCGAAAGTCATGTACAGATGATGCCGGCATTGAGTGCAACCACCATTGAATTACCTGAAGATAGACCTCGATATCTCATGGGTGTTGGCGATCCGGCACGAATAGTTGACGCCATCGGGGTAGGCGTTGACATGTTCGACTGCGTATTGCCAACGAGACTCGCCAGACACGGAACGGTCTTGACATCAAGTGGAAAACTAAATTTGCGCAACGCAAAACATGCTCGTGATGATGAACCTTTAGACCCCTCGAATCCAATGTCCAACAGCTTCAGTCGCGCCTATTTACGGCACTTAATGCAGGTAAAGGAACCTACAGCTGCTCGCATAGCTACCATGCACAATCTTTGGTTCCTGATGGACCTGGTCAAGCAGGCGAGGCGCGCCATAGAAGACGGCACCTACGAGTCCTTCCGCTTAGAGGTGCTCGAGACATGGTTATAGAAGGCCAAAGTTTGGATTGAACGGCCAAAGATTCATGGAGTCGGGGTATGAGCACAGTACGCTGACATCTCGTTGTTCTAATTTTCGAGTCCGGAGTCGTTCACCATGGCACTACTACTGCCAATCATTGTCTTTGTTGGCATGTATTTCTTGATCCTTCGACCTCAACAGAAACGAATGAAAGAACGCGAGGCAATGGTTCGAGCTGCCGGCATAGGAGATGAAATAGCCACTGTTGGCGGCGTCATCGGAACCATCGTGGCAGAAGAAGATGAGAATGTCGTTTCGGTGGAAGTCGATAATGATGTCGAGCTAAGAGTGTTGCGTCGTTCCATCGGCGAAATCATTACCAAAGCTGATGAAGCTGATGAAGCTGATGAAGCTGATGCTGGTTCTGACGACTCTGATAGTGAAGACTGAACCTCAATCTTTGATTGAATTGGATTAGATAAGTGCGCCGTTCTCATATTGTCTCTCTCCTTATGGTTCTGCTCGTCGCGGGGGCATCGTTGGCTGGCGTTTTGTCGGCAGGTTGGTCACCTGTCCTAGGTGTGCAACTTCAAGGCGGAGTTGAAGTCGTTTTGCGTCCCGCTGACGAAGTGTCCGATGAACAATTTGAACGGGCAATTGAAATTATTCGAAATCGAGTAGACGCGATAGGCGTAGCTGAACCTGATATCACCCGCCAAGGGAGCCAGGTAATCATTCAGTTACCAGGCGTCAAAGATAAGCAAAGGGCGGTAGACCTCATTGGTCAAACAGCCGAGCTCACCTTTAGGCCGGTGGTGAGTATCTTCGATTCAAGCGACCCCAATCAACTTGCGGCGGTGAAACAACTAGTTCAAAACGACGGTCAGGACAGTGACTTAACGGACCCTGACGCGACAACTGAGTCCGGTGAGCCAGAGTCACCACCTTCTCTCTCTGAAGTTTTGACACCGCCCGATAAAGATGAGGCATCGGAACGAGTTGTTCTATTGGGATCCGAAGGCCAAACCGGCTTTGTTCTCTCCCCAGCTGCTCTGACTGGTGAAGTCATTGAGGAAGCCGCAGCTACTTTCCAAGGACAATGGATTGTTAACGTTTCATTCAATGACGAAGGGGCGCTCCTGTTCGATCAAATGGCAGAGGCAAACTATCAACGACAGGTAGCCATTGTCTTAGATGGAGTAGTTGAGTCAGCGCCGACAATTAACGCGACAGAATTTGATGGCCAGGCTGTTATCTCAGGCTCATTTGACGAGGAAGAAGCTAAGAATCTCGCGCTAGTACTGCGGTTTGGTGCGTTGCCTGTCGAGTTTGAAAGAGATGACGTACGTACGGTCTCTGCGACTCTAGGCGAAGGGACGCTCCGTGCCGGAGTGATCGCCGGTCTAGTCGGTTTAGCTCTAGTGGGCTTATACATGTTGCTTTATTACCGGTTACTTGGGCTTGTGGCTATATGTAGCTTGGCGATTAGCGGAGCGACCTTATGGTCGATCATCGCTTGGCTCGGAGAGAGTCAAGGTTTGGCTCTAACGCTGGCGGGAGCAACTGGCATTATCGTTTCCATCGGTGTCCAAGTGGACTCCAACATTGTTTACTACGAGAGAATCAAAGAAGAAGTGCGACGAGGTCGCGCAGTCAAGTCAGCAGCAGATGGAAGTTTCCGAGCAGCGTTCTCGACCATCATCTGGGCTGATCTAGCGTCGCTCATTGGCGCAGGCGTCTTGTATCAATTGACAAGTGGAACCGTCAGAGGCTTTGCCCTGTACCTAGGGATCACGACCCTTATCGATCTGGCGGTCTCCTTCTTCTTCATGCGACCTCTAGTAGTCCTAGTGGCCAGACGACTCGTAAATGAGCGACCAAAGCGACTTGGACTTACCACGGTCACTGAGGAGGCATCGATATGAGTTTTTCTATTAGACGCTTGTATCGCGGCGACACCAGCTGGGACTTTCTAGGAGTCTCAAAACGCGTACTCCTTGGATCAACCGTTGCCGTCCTGATCTGTGTAGTTGCCCTATTTGTTCAGGGCCTCAATCTAGGGATCGAATTTGAAGGGGGTGGAGTGTGGGAAGCTCCTGCATCCGAAGATAT
>CAJWBN010000155.1 GCA_913020735.1 uncultured Acidimicrobiaceae bacterium | reverse complement strand
CAAACCAACCGAACGCTAAAGCTTTCTGATGAGGCTTGGGCAGAATCGGTTCCAAACCTTGAAATCGAAAATAATGACGTCAAATGCAGTCATGCATCTGCAGTGGGACCCATTGACGAAGAGCAAAAATTTTACCTAGAAAGCCGTGGCGTACCAGCTGACATCGCCGAGGCACTAGTAGTCAAAGGCTTTTTCGCAGACGTCTTAGAA
This sequence comes from uncultured Acidimicrobiaceae bacterium, assembly GCA_913020735.1. Classification (GTDB taxonomy): domain Bacteria; phylum Actinomycetota; class Acidimicrobiia; order Acidimicrobiales; family Poriferisodalaceae; genus MedAcidi-G3. The sequence goes on along the minus strand of CAJWBN010000155.1, from coordinate 4,453 downwards.
GCGCTTCCTTCATCGCTAGTTAGCGAAGCCGTCAACCTTCGAATTGAAGAACTTCTCGCACTTGACCTAGAGCTGAGCCGACGATGACTCACCTATGTAGCGCCGACGAGATCGAGGATGGAGAAGCACGAAGATTCAACGTGGAAGGTCACCGCATCGCCGTTGTCAGAATCGGTGAAACTTTCCATGCAATAGGAGATAGATGCAGCCATGCAAACTATTCGCTCTCGGATGGGATTGTCTGGCCCGACGACTGCGCGATTGAATGCCCCAAGCATTTCTCCAAGTTCAACCTTCGGACAGGATTACCTGACGTTTTTCCCGCCACTCAGCCAGTCCCGGTCTATACGGTGAGCCTCGCAGATGGTGAAGTAGAAGTGGAATTGCCGTGACTACCCTCTCCATGAAGAATCTCGGTGTAGCGGTTGGAGATAAACAGATACTTGATGGACTTGATTTGGAGGTTTCATCCGGAGAGGTCCATGCTGTTATGGGCCCTAACGGAGCAGGAAAGAGCACCCTTTCAAACGTCATCATGGGCAAGGCTGGATACCAAATCACAGGCGGCTCTCTTGAATTAGATGGCCAAGATCTTTCGGCTCTCCCAACATGGGCACGAGCTCAAGCTGGACTTTTTCTTGCTATGCAATACCCAACTGAAGTCCCAGGAGTGTCAGTTCGCGAGACTTTAGAACTTGCCCTGGCCGAGCGAACTAACGAAGAAATAGATGTTCAATCTAGGCTTATCGAAGAGGCAGAAAAAATTGGTCTCTCAAGCGAACTCTTGGATCGAGCCCTTAATGTTGATATGTCGGGCGGAGAGAAAAAACGAAACGAAACTGCGCAGTTAGCGGTCCTAGCTCCTCAAATTGCAGTGTTAGACGAATTGGATAGCGGGCTTGATATCGATGCGCTACGTGCCTGCGCCGAGCGGGTCGAGAGTATGACTGAACAAGGACTGGGAGTTCTGTGTATCACCCACTATCACCGGCTGCTTGACTACCTCCCGGCAGACCGCGTCCACATCTTGGTAGACGGTCGGATTGTCGAAAGCGGTGGACCTGAACTCGCGATTGAGCTTGAAGCTAACGGATATTCACGCTTCACCGAATCTGAAAGTGACGCTGAAGGAGTGTCGGTGGCAATTGGCGGACGGTCACAGCAACCAAACACTTTGGCAACTGAGTCCGACGATCCCTTCGCGGATCCACTTGCCTAACCGCAGTGGTTAGTTGCACTTTTTGGGCCTATTACACTTATGGGCATTCCACTCGGACTAGCAGTATTGGGAGCGGAAGAAAATGAAACGCGAACTGCTGACCGCTGAGCAACTTTTAGCTGTGTCCCGAGAAATGCCCGAATGGGTGGTCGCTACCGATGGGTTAGAACGCACATTCGAGTTTGGTGATTTCATTAAAGCATTTTCGTTCATGTCAGCCGTTGCCACGCATTGCGAACGCCTAGATCACCACCCCGAATGGTCCAATGTTTACGGTACGGTCCGAGTTCGACTCACCACACATGATCGAGGCGGAGTTACTGACCTGGATGTAACGATGGCGGAACTTATGGAAGGTCTCGCGCATGGGTGACTTCAGGGGTTTGCTCTTCAGGCTCTACAAGATGTGGTCAAAATTGGGTCGAGCGAAACTGACGATAGGAGTTCGGGCGTTAGTTCTCGATGAAGAAGACCGTATTTGTCTAGTTCGACATAGCTATCGAGATGGGTGGTACTTGCCGGGAGGGAGTGTGAAAACCGGCGAGTCGTTGGTTGATGCAATGCAAAGAGAGCTACGAGAAGAGACAGGCGTAGAACTTCCTGAAACCCCGCAGTCTGTGCACGGCGTGTTCTCGTCATTTAGTCAACATAAGAGCGATCACGTCGTCGTCTTTGTGGTGAAAGACTGGACCATTAGCTCTTCGGTATCGCCCGAAATAGCTGAGGTTGGTTTTTTTGCTTCGGACAACTTGCCGGATGGAACTTCAGCAGCCACTACAAGGCGCATCAAGGAACAGGTCACAGGTGTTCCGCCTGGGCATCGCTGGTAAAGAATTACTCTTCTAACTCGCCTAGCCCTGTCAGCAAAGTGTTCCAGGAGAGTGTCGCGCATTTGATACGAACAGGAAACTTTACAACGCCTCTGAGTGCTTCGAGATCACCGAGTTCGAACACAGCTTTAGGAGTCAAATCTGATGCTTCGGAGCCGATCTCCTCTCCGTGGATGGACATCATTGATTTGAACTGTCTGGTCAGTTCACGCACTTCCTCTAAAGATTTACCCTTAACAGCTGCTGACATCATTGAGGCTGAAGCCTGACTGATTGAACACCCCTGACCAGCTATTCGAAGCTCTGAGACTGAATCATTGCTGAGCTCGAAGGTGATCGTCACTTCGTCTCCGCACAAGGGATTAAATCCCTCAGTCCTATGGGCGGGAGGGGAATCGAGTTCACCTCGGTTACGGGGATTCCTGTAATGATCGAGAATGATTTCCTTATAGAGATCATCAAGTCCTGACACGCAACGCCCCTCTGCTCATAATGCGAACATTTCGCCGGCGGGCTCTAGAGCGTCGATGAGAGCATCAATATCGGACTCATCGTTATATACATACAGCGAAGCACGTGCTGTTGCCCCAACTCCTAGCTCTTTCATTAAGGGCTTTGCACAATGATGACCAGCTCTGATGCAGATACCTCTTTGGTCCAACACTTGACTTAGGTCATGAGGGTGAACATCCCTGTACTCGATCGACAGGACTCCACCACGTTCAGATGGGTTCTTCGGTCCGTGGATCCTTAAGTCTTCGCCATAACGATCAGCCAGGGAGTTCATGGCGTACTCAGTGAGACGGATTTCATGTTGGCGAATTTCAGCCATACCTAGGGATTCAAGAAAATTTACAGCTGCGCCTAGTCCAATGATCTCTGCTATTGGTGGTGTTCCGGCTTCGAACTTGTGTGGGAGTTCGTTAGCTGTGAAGCCATCTTTCCTCACGTCCAGAATCATTTCGCCGCCGCCAAGGAATGGCGGCATTGAGTCAAGAATTTCCTCTCGCCCCCAGAGGACTCCGATACCAGTAGGGCCACACATCTTGTGGCCGGTGAAGCACATGAGATCTGCACCGAGGTCTTGGACATCGGTTGGTAAATGCGGAACGTACTGGCTGGCGTCGACGGTGACTAACGCTCCCATTTCGTGGGCTTTGTCAGCGATTTTCCGCACAGGATTCAATGTCCCTAAAACATTGCTCATAGCTGTGAGGCTGACCATCTTTACCCCATCTAGAAGTTGGTCTAACTCAGTCAGGTCTAGATGGCCGTCGACGGTCAGGGGAATCCACCTAATTTCGAAGCCTCGTTCTGCGCTAAGAATTTGCCAGGGAACGATGTTCGCGTGATGTTCCATGTCGGTAATAAGTACAGCGTCACCTTGAGAGAGATGCTGTCCGCCCCAGGATCGAGCGACCAGGTTAAATGATTCGGTTGCGTTCTTCGTAAAGACCACTTCGTTGGCTGAACTAGCACCAATAAATTTTGCGATGCGCGAGCGCGCACTCTCCATAGCTTCGGTTGCCTGAGCAGCGATCTCGTATGCGCCTCTGTGTACGTTCGCGTTGATCGTCCGGTAGTAGTCGTTCATCGCTTCAATAACGGCGGCTGGTTTTTGCGATGAAGCGGCTGAGTCCAGATATACGATCTGATGATTGTTTACGACTTGAGAAAGAAGCGGGAATTGTTCTTTTATGTTGCGTGGCAGGCTCATGACTCGAACCGCTCGTAGCCCTCTTTTTCTAAATGTTTGGCGAGTTCAGGCCCGCCTGATTCAACTATGCGGCCATCGAACAGTATGTGGACATAGTCAGGGTTGAGCTCAGATAACAGGCGCTGATAGTGGGTGATTAAGAGGACCCCCATCTCCGGTTTTTCCTGTTGGACTTCTCGCACACCTTTTGCAACCACTTTTAGGGCATCGATATCGAGGCCGGAATCTGTCTCATCAAGAATTGCGAACTCAGGTTCAAGAATCGCCAATTGAAGTATTTCGTTCCGCTTCTTTTCTCCTCCAGAGAAACCTTCATTGAGGTAGCGATCCATAAAGGAGGCATCCATATCTAGGCGGCCCATCCACTCTTGCATAGCTACGTAGATATCTATCGCAGAGACATCCTCGGAGCGTCGCGCTGAGGCCGCTTGTCGAAGGAAGTTGCGGACAGAGACCCCTGAAATTTCTTGGGGGTATTGGAAGGCTAAAAACATTCCAGCCTTAGCTCGAACATCAGGGTCCCAGTCAGCTATTTCATCACCGTGGAGGCGGAGCTTTCCACCTGTGACCTCATACTCGGGAGACCCCATCAGTGTTGTAGCCAGTGTTGATTTACCCGATCCGTTTGGACCCATAACCGCGTGAATCTCACCGGAGTTGAACGTCAGATAAACTCCGTGCAAGATG
>CAJWBN010000154.1 GCA_913020735.1 uncultured Acidimicrobiaceae bacterium | reverse complement strand
TAACTTTCGTATTAGATGGGCCTGAAGGCCTTTCGGTAGTGCCTGGAGTACCGGAAAACACCTTGAGAGACGTATTAACTCAAATGTGAGACCATCATTTGCGCTCACTTCTGGCAACCTAGTGGTGTGGCACGTCCTGTAATACTTCTTCTGTCCGGACCGAATCTGAATCTCTTAGGCGATCGTGAGCCAGAGATCTACGGCACGGAGTCGCTAATGGATCATGTCGGTACTGCACGTGAGCGGGCGCAGGACAAAGGCTTTGACTTAGAACACATCCAAAGCAACCATGAAGGCGATTTGATTGACGCCATTCATGCCGCGCGAAAACGGGTGGCTTCGATAGTCATCAATGCGGGAGCCCTAACCCATTATTCGTGGTCGTTGCACGACGCGTTGTCCGCGTATGACGGCCCAGTTGTTGAGCTGCACCTCTCTGACCCGAAGAAGCGGGAGCCATGGCGGCACTTATCGGTGATTGAGCCTGTGGCAATTTCTTCAGTGGTTGGAAAAGGGGGCGCTGGATATTTGGAAGCTATTGACATTGCCATCAATGCTTGCAGCGCCACCGATGGATAATCTCCCGAATATCAACCACGGTTCTCGACTCGTTGAGCTACGTCGGGTAATGGCAGAGCAGTCCATCGACACTTTTCTGACCATAGATGGAGTGAGCATTAGATGGGCTAGTGGTTTCACCGGTTCGGCTGGCAAGTTACTCCTGGACCGGTCCTCTGTTTGCCTCATTACGGACGCCCGTTATGCGGACCAAGCTGCTCGGGAAATCCGTGGCACAGACATCGAACTCTTTGTGGGAGATGGTGTTGAACAAAAACAGTTTTTATCGTCCCGACTAATGAGTTCGAAAACTTTGACACTCGAGCCAGATCGCATCACCTGGGGGGCGGTGGAAGCCTTGAAAGAGGAGACAGATGCAGAGGTAGTTCCTTCATATGACCTCATCGCGGGGTTACGGCGAGAGAAAGATCCGGCTGAAGTAGCTCGGATAGAAAAAGCGGCGGTAGTTGCCGATGAAGCAATAGCTCAGGTTCTGCATGAACTGGCTGAAGAGCCAACTGAAATCGAATTCGCGCGGTCACTCGACTCAGCCATGTTTGATCGAGGTGCAGAGGCTCTTTCGTTCGAAACGATTTGTGCCAGCGGGCCGAATGCAGCATCCCCGCACGCGAGGCCATCGAATCGGATTATTGGCTCTGGTGACTCAGTAGTCCTCGATTTTGGTGCAGTGATAGATGGGTATCACTCCGATATGACGAGAACCTACATAGTCGGAGGCGCTGGTCACTCTTTCGAAGACGTCGTTCGGACTGTTACTGAGGCTCAGCAGCGGGGGTGTGAAGTGGTTCGCCCCGGGGTAAAGGCTTCAGAGGTTGACGAAGCTTGCCGTTCTTATCTGGCTGACAAGGGCCTAGGAGATTATTTTGTTCATGGCACGGGTCATGGTGTCGGATTAGAAATTCATGAAGCTCCTTGGATCAACAGTAAGAGTTCTGAAATTTTGAAAGAAGCTCAAGTAGTGACTGTGGAGCCAGGCGTGTACCTTCCCGGTGTCGGAGGTGTGCGGGTAGAAGACACAGTGTTGATTACATCGTCAGGATTTCGACGCCTTACCTCAGCTCCTAAAGATTCAATTGTTTAGGTCGATTTGATACTCGACGCTTCCAAAACCTAAGGGAACCTATGTCCATATCTACATCAGATTTCAAAAATGGGATGACAGTCGATTTAGACGACGGCCTCTTTCAAATAACAGAATTCCAACATGTGAAGCCAGGTAAAGGCGGTGCTTTCGTAAGGACCACGCTACGAAATGTTCGGACTGGAGCCGTAATCGAGCGGACTTTCCGGGCCGGGGAGAAAATGGAACGCGCCATGATTGACAAGCGCGAAATGCAGTATCTCTATGCAGACGGTGGGGATTTGGTGTTTATGGATACCGAAACTTATGAGCAGCTTCAGGTAGGTCGCCCTCAGCTCGGAACAGCACCGGATTACCTAGTCGAAGGAGCAGGAGCGGTATTGCAAATGTATGGCGGGGAGATAATTGACATCGACTTGCCGGCTTCCGTGGTGTTGGCAGTTACAGAGACCGAACCTGGCATTCAAGGAGACCGAGTTTCAGGAGCCCGCAAAGCGGCAACTATGGAGACAGGGCTAGTAATCCAAGTCCCACTTTTTATAGAGACCGACGAACGACTGAAGGTAGATACGAGAACCGGTGATTACATTGAACGAGCTAACGGGTGACTGAAGACCCTTTTGCGCCAGGCCTCTCAGCGCAGAAACGAGAGGCACGCGAGCGAGCAATTGAGTTGCTTTACGAAGCAGAAGTTCGCGGCATCTCGATTGGGGATGTACTAGCCAGCCAAGTAGTTACCCCCGCACAACTGGTCGAAGACCTGACCAGAGGAGTCTCTGAGGATATCGAGCGAATCGATGCCGAAATTGATGCGTATCTCAATGAGGGTTGGTCATTAGATCGTTTAGGAATGCTCGACTTATGGATTCTTCGGATAGGTATCTACGAACTGCTCTTGGGTCAGATACCCGTTGCGGTCGTGATTAATGAGGCTGTTGAATTAGGCAACCTATTTGGCGCTACTGAAGACAGCGGAAAATTCATAAACGGGATCCTTGGCTCAGCGGCTCGTGAGATGGAGTAGTTACTTCAGCTAAGTCTGAATTGGTCGCTGATAAGAACTCGATTTCGACTAGGCTCCCATCCTGACCGTGAAGCGAGTCCTGTGAGGCTCAAACGGGCAGGAGGAAACATAGTGGCTGACCGCGAGCGCCGTATGACGCCCCCATATGGGGGCGTTTTTGTTGCTCGCACCACTGTGTTGGACGCGGCGCAAGTTCACCGAGCTCTGACGAGAATCAGTCACGAAATTATTGAACGCAATCAGGGACTCGAAGATGTTGTCCTGGTTGCTCTTCAAACAGGTGGAGTTGAGATAGCTCGTCTTCTGTCTCGTCTGCTCTTCGAAATTGAAGGAGTGGACGTCCCGACGGGAACGTTGGATGTTGCTTTGTATCGCGATGACATAGGCCTTAGACCAGTTATGCCCGAGGCTGAAACCGACATCCAAATTGACCTGGGGGGCAAGATAGTCGTGTTAGTGGATGACGTGTTATTCACAGGTCGAACTATTAGAGCTGCCCTAGATGCACTTACAGATTTCGGTCGACCGCGGGCTGTTCAACTAGCAGTAGTAATCGATCGTGGTCACCGGGAATTGCCCATTCGTCCAGATTTTGTGGGCAAGAATCTACCCACCCGTCGCGATGAGGTCGTAGATGTAAATCCTGAAGGAGTGTTGTTGGGGGAGATGCGTAAATGAGTAATCACCTGATCAACCTTGCTGATTTGGATCGTGACGCTATTCGGGAGTTATTGCATCTAACGGACCGGTTCGTTGAAGTTAGTCAAAGACCGATTCCTAAAGTTCCAGCGTTACGCGGTCGGACCGTGGCGCTGATCTTCTTTGAAGATTCAACTCGGACTCGGATGTCTTTTGACCTTGCTGCGAAACGACTTTCTGCCGACGTTATTGATTTCCCAACTCACACCTCTTCACTTTCGAAAGGGGAGTCACTTAAAGACACTGTGGAAACCATCCAGGCTTTAGGCGTTAACGCCCTAGTAATTAGACATGCTGTTGATGGTCTTCCAGGTGAGATAGCTGAGGCGGTCGGAGAAACGATTTCAGTAATCAATGCAGGAGATGGATTGAACGCTCACCCGACACAAGGTTTGTTGGATGCCTACACCCTGTGTCAACACTTTCATGGCTCCGCTGGAACTGAAGCCTCATTGGATGGAATCCATGTTGGCATTGTTGGTGATATCCAACACAGCAGGGTGGCCAGAAGTGATTTCGCCGCATATCGGAGTTTGGGGGCAAAAGTAACCCTCGTGGCACCGCCCGATCTTCAGCCGACTGATCTTGAAAATTGGCCGGTTGAAATTACCGATGACTTGGATTCGGTTCTTCCGAGCTTGGACGTAGTCGGTTTGTTACGGATCCAAAAGGAGAGGATGGGTGAAGCTGTCGTTAGTTCGGTTGATGACTATGTCGAACGGTATGGAATAACCGAATCTCGGGCCAAAGAGATGAGAGACGATGTGGTGATTGTTCACCCGGGTCCGGTAAATCGAGGAATCGAGATAGCTGATTCAGTCTTAGACGAGCGGGCAAATGTGTTGGTTAACCAACAGGTAACCAATGGAGTGGCGGTGAGAATGGCTGTTCTGTTCAGACTGTTGGGTTCGGGCATAGAGATCGATTGATGTGCAAGTTCATAAAAGGAAAGAAATTGAGTCAAAAACAGATGATGGATGGCAGGGAGAGTAGGTGACCCAAATTCGCGAAGGAGCGTTGGTGCTAGCTGATGGCGCGACGTTCGAAGGAGAACTGATAGGTGCGGAAGTTGAGATCACGTCAGGTGAAGTGGTCTTTAACACTGTCCTAAGTGGGTACCAAGAGGTGATAACTGATCCGTCGTATGCGGGACAGATCATCAACTTCACATATCCGCATATAGGTAACTACGGTGTCTGTAGCGCCGATGCCGAGGCAGAGCGCTCATTCTGCAGAGGAGTAGTTGTTCGTGACCTAGCAAGGCGACGATCCAACTGGCGCAGTGAAGGCGATTTAGAGAGTTACCTGCTGTCAGAAGGCATACCTGGGATTGCAGGCGTGGAT
>CAJWBN010000153.1 GCA_913020735.1 uncultured Acidimicrobiaceae bacterium | reverse complement strand
TGCGGAGAGCCGGAACGGTCCTTTCAGATTGACGTCCATCACCTTGCTGTATAAATCTTCTGTTACTTCGTAAAGAGACGGATACAGAGGCGACAGGCCTGCGTTATTCACCAACACATCGCATCGACCGAACTCGCTGTACACCGTTTCGCATAAGTCATCGCACTGGTCCCAGTAGCCGACATGGCACGCAACAGGTATTGCTCGGCGTCCCGTCGTATCTTTAACTTCTTCGGCTAATTCTTCGCAGGCGTCGATCTTGCGCGAAGCAATGACTACGTCTGCTCCATGTTGGGCAAATGCCAAAACCATTTCGCGACCCATGCCTCGGCTGCCGCCGGTGACGACTGCTACTTTGCCGGTGAGATCAAATAAATCAGACATCTCTCTCCTATCTCAACCTGACCAGCTGTTCCAACTAATCACGGTTTCCACATCAGGCCTTGATGCTGGTTTGAAGTCCGTACCTTGGGTATATGCGACGGGGCTTAACGCCCACTGCTGCACATCGTTAAACGGGATACCCAAAACGTCCGCTGCTTCTTGCTCATGCATTAAATGCAGAGTCGTCCAACAGGTTCCAAGGCCACGTTCACGAGCTGCGAGCATGAAACTCCACGCAGCGGGAATGATTGATCCCGCAGCGCCTGCAGTTTCATTGCGACCATTCATGCATGGTATGAAGAGCGCTGGACTGCGATGCATGTTGTCGGCAAGGTAGTCAGCCGAATTCGCCACCCGTGTTTGTTGTGCATCACGTTCTTCGCTGATTCCAGCACTGACTCTTCCCGCATAGACAGGGGAGTCTTTGTACCACTCGAATGCTTTTTTGTAGATGGCACCAATTTTTTCGATTTTGGGTCGGTCAGTAACCAACATGAAGTGCCAGCCTTGAACATTGGAGCCCGTTGGCGCCTGGATAGCCGACTGCACACATTCTCGGAGCAGGTCATCAGATACGGGACGGTCGAAATCGAGTCGTTTTCGTACGGCGCGAGTTGTTTTTAGGAGTTCGTCTGCGGAAAGTCCAAGATTTGTCATGACCGGACACTAGTCACAGAGTTGCGCCAATGCTTTTAGAGCTCTTGGGAAGGCTCGTATTCCTCTAAAGCGACTAAAGCTTTGTCGACAGCAGCCACTGCGTCTCTAGCGGCTATTAGGGGGGCCAAATCACCCTCAACCGCTATCAAACCTTCTTGTATTGCTGTCAGAGCGCTCAGAGAGCCCTGACGCAGCTCATCCGTTACGTCTCTGGTTTGACGCAGGGTGATATCGGCAGAGTCCACCTCGGGGCGTACGGAGGCGCTTCCATTGGCGAGCACGATGCAATGAGAAGATTTTTCAGAGACATAAGCCACGGATAAGTCTGCTTGCCCGGTGTCGACGTCTTTTAGGGCTCGATTTGCTGCCTCGTACCATTCATCGCTGAGAAACTCCACGTAACTGAGCCTACGCTTCTTGTTGTGCCTATCGACCCGATCGATGACCTTCCTCATCACCAAGAGCCATTGCTAGTTGAGCAATGGCAGTTCGATTTTTGGTCAGGGGAACATGACCTCGGAGGATGGGTTCACTTCACGTATGACCAGTCTTCGCGTAAAGGTTGGTATGTCACAGCACTTATTGGCGTAGACCGGCGATTAGTGCTTGTGGTTGATCCAAAAATTCCAATTCCTCAATTGAGTCAATACTTGGAATTTCGGGCTGAAGGTATATGGGCTCAACATGTTTGCGAAACACCACTTGAGCATTGGACAGTTGGGCTTGAAGCTTTCGGAGTCACACTGGAAACCGCTGAAGATGCCATGGGAAATCAGTGGGGTAAACGTACCGGTGTCGGCCTCGACCTTGAATGGGAGCGAATCGAAGACACCGAAGAAACTGATACCGGGTTTCGGCAGCGATGTTCAGTCAGCGGAGAAGTCCTGATCGACGAAGAAGCTTTTGACCTGCATGTTGAGGGGTGGCGAAGTAGAAGTTGGGGAGCCGACCTCGGCTTGGTTGATCGCCCAACTGGCAACGGTATCCACATAGATGTTGGGGGTATCGTTTTGACTGTCGAACCTGATTTCATGGGCCAACAATGGGACGGTCACCTGTCTAGGTGAATTGAAAGCCGTTTGGCCCATAGGCTGTAGGCGTGAACTTCCCCAATCGCCGCTTACGTCGACTGCGTCAAACCCCGTCGCTACGTCGACTAGTGGCTGAAACTCGGATAGCAGTAGATGATTTGATTGCTCCTCTTTTCGTCCGGGAAGATATTGATGAACCACAACCCATAGCGTCTCTACCGGGAATCATGCAACATACCCATGACTCTCTCCGAGCTGAAGTGAAAGAGCTCGCCGGTCTGGGAGTCCCAGGAGTTGTCCTTTTTGGATTACCGGCCCGAAAAGATCCGACTGGATCCGAAGCATGGAACCCTGATGGAGTTGTGCAAGTCGCTCTAAAGAATCTTCGAGATGATCACGGCGACAGCGTTGTAGCCATCGCAGACCTGTGCGTCGACGAGTACACCGACCATGGACATTGCGGAGTTCTTACCTCAAACGGGGGAGTTGATAACGACGCCACATTGGAGCTCTACCAAAAAGTTGCGCTAGCTCAAGCTGAAGCTGGTGCTGACATGGTCGCCCCATCGGGGATGATGGATGGCCAAGTTGGCGCCATCAGACAAGCCTTAGACGCCAACGGGTACTCACTGCTTCCAATACTCGCCTATTCAGCAAAATTTGCTTCGGCTGAATACGGGCCGTTCCGAGAAGCAGTTGATGTCACGATCGCTGGAGGCGGGAACCGAAAGAGCTATCAGCAAGACCCAGCTAATGGTAGAGAAGCCATGGAAGAAATTCGGCTCGACATAGCTGAAGGTGCAGACGTAGTGATGGTGAAACCAGCACTCGCCTACCTAGATGTCATCGCCCAAGCACGAGCACAATTCGACGTCCCTCTCGCCGCTTATCACGTATCAGGTGAATACGCGATGCTGAAAGCAGCCGCACAAAACGGATGGATCGACGGCCCAGCCACAGCTTTAGAACACCTCACCGCAATCAAGCGAGCCGGAGCAGACATGATTCTCACCTACCTCGCCCACGAAATCGCAGAAACACTGCAATAACTCACCGAAGATCACTTAAATCGTTCACTGTTTCGTTGCCCATTTATTGCTTGTCGATGAAAGAATAGAACGATGCCGACCGAGCTAACTCGCCGTCTCACCGCAGAGTTTGTTGGAACATTCTTTCTCCTGCTCGCCGTCGTCGGGTCCGGGATCATGGCAGAAAATCTCAGCGACGACACAGGAATCCAACTGCTTGCAAATAGTTTCGCGACCGCTGGCGCTCTTACCTGCCTCATCCTCACCTTTGGGCGAGTCTCGGGTGCCCAGTTCAACCCAGTCGTCACCTTGTGGGCCCGACTTGAAGGTGACCTCGATAACAAGACCGCACTGAGCTATGTCGCTGTTCAAACAGCAGGCGGCATCTTGGGGGTTATCGCGGCAAACGTCATTTTCGAACTTGACGCTATCTACTGGTCCACGAGAGACCGTTCTGGTCTTTCCCTATGGTTGTCGGAGATAATCGCAACCTTCGGACTCATGATGGTCATTATCGGCGTCGTACGATCACGGAAAGACCATTGGGTAGCAGTCTCGGTTGCCGCCTACATCGCCGGTGCCTACTTCTTTACATCCTCTACAAGTTTTGCCAACCCGGCTGTGACCGTGGCGCGGACGTTCTCTGACACTTTCGCTGGTATCGACCCCGCTAACGCACCAATGTTTATCCTCTGCCAGTTTGTCGGTTGCTTTTTGGCGGTCGCCGTCATGCGCGTGACCCACCCGAAATGACTCATACGCCTTCTGTGTTGTTTGTGTGTGTTCACAATGCTGGTAGAAGCCAAATGGCCTCAGCATTGCTTCAACACCACTCGATGGGACGAATCTTGGTCAGATCGGCAGGATCAGCGCCAGCTGACCAGATCAACCCTGTAGCTGTGCAAGCCATCCGAGAATGGGGCATTGACATCGCGCAGCTTGTACCAAAAAAGCTGGATCCCGATGTCGTGGAACGCTCTGATGTAGTTATCACCATGGGCTGTGGAGACGCTTGTCCAGTATTCCCGGGTGTTCGATATGAAGACTGGATTCTTGAAGATCCAGCAGGTCAGACAATCGAAACTGTTCGCCAAGTCAGAGACCAAATCGATCGCAGGGTTCGGACCCTGATTTCTGAACTTATCGACTAAGCAGCCGGTCGAAGATCAAAAGCGATTTTGATTAGACCTCGAGGACCTGCTTGGGCAGCGTGCTCAATAGCGGTCTGATATTCCGATAACGGGTAAAGCTCACTTACCAATCGACCGAGATCAAGATCTGCCACCATTTCTGTTGCTAACGCAAATGTGTGGGTGTCGCCATGTGCGTGTTCGGTGCCGTAGCAGTAGGCGCCTACGAGTTCGGTTTCACGATGCCACAAAGCGGTGAGATTCATGTCCACCTGGTTAGGCATACCCAACAGCACCACTCGACCTCGTGGACGGGTAAACGCAATTGCATCAGTTAAAGAGTTGGATGATCCGACTGCGTCAATGGTTACGTCAACACCGGATCCCAAGGTTGAACCGATAACGCGAGTTCCTGCTGCTCGGCGGATAGCTCTGCCAAGTTCCTCAGGGACCACTGTCAGATCAGCGCCGAGAAGGCGGGCGGCTTTGTGTTGATGTGGA
>CAJWBN010000152.1 GCA_913020735.1 uncultured Acidimicrobiaceae bacterium | reverse complement strand
GTGAATCTTGCTGGGTGTGCTGCCATGGGACTCCGTCCCATTCGAAATCGGGACGTTCTACCTGAACTCGACCCGGACCAACTTTGATGGTCGAATAACCATCCGCGACATTGGTAACAATTTTCAGCGACACCCATAGTCCGCTATACCGGGAAAGCTCGTAGCCAATTCGGCCATAATCCGCAACTTCTTGAACACTGCCCGGGTAGAGGATCGGTGTTTGGAAATGAAGAAGTGCGAATTCTGATTCTGATGCCAGCGTCGAAGATTTGGAGGCAGGGTCATCTCCGGCTACGAGCAACACTCCACCTTTGGGGTCGACGCCACAGACGTTGGCATGACGAATCGCATCACCAGAGCGATCTACCCCCGGAGCTTTTCCGTACCACATACCCAACACGCCATCGAATTTGCCGTCGAAGTTGCGGTTAGCTAATTGTGAACCCCACACAGTTGTGGCACCTAGGTCCTCGTTGAGCCCTGGAACGAATTCGATGTTGTTGTCAACTAGTTCTTGGGGGTTACCTAACATCAGTGAGTCAATGCCACCTAAAGGTGAACCTCGATAACCAGAGACCATCGCCGCGTTGTTCATCCCATCGCGCCGGTCGGCGCGGAGTTGATCTACTAAGACTCTCAATAACGCTTGAACACCTGACATCGCAACGTCACCCTCATTGCGCGCAAAGCGGTCTTCAAGTTTGAAGTCGGCCAAAGCCATAATTTCCCCCTCGTGCTTCTTTTCTAGATTAGTGGGGACGACAGGGTGATTGCCTACACATATTCTTTAGAAGGTGAATCATTCATGTCTTAGCTGTCGACCGGGGCCTGACCGAGTCGTTGACCACCAAGCAAAGGTCGTCAATTTATCCCAGCATTTTCGCGGTCCTCCCACCTCAGGTAATGGTGGGGTAGCTGCCGGCCTTTACGCATGCTTAGGCGCTGGCGCCTTGATGAATGAAGTTGCCCAACTAAGTGTCCGACTGCATAGACCAATACCTTTGAAGACCGATCTTGACTTTCACATTGAACAGACGGAAGCTTCCAAAGTTGATGTGTCGGTTCGTCATAGCGAAGCTGATGTGCTTTCGGGCTGGGTCTCATCGGCAATACAAGAACCGTTAATGGAAGATGAAACGCTGTCAGAACTGCGAAACCATGCAGTTCTTTCACCTGAGCAGCAAGATCGTTTTGATCGATATGTAGAGGTTCCTGGACCATCCAGTATCGACTTTGCAGAATGTTTCGTTTGTGGGCCTGACGCCAAGCTCGGTTTGCGGCTCCGGATGAGGCCCGTTACTGACCAAATTTTCTGGAGGGACTGGCACCCAGACCATCGTTGGGCGGACGATGGCTTCCTCGCTGCGCTTCCAGCCATTGCTGCGCTTGATTGCACTTCGGCTGCTGGCTTTCATCTGAATGGAGTCTTAGACCAAAATGAGTCTTGTTTACTCGGAACTTACGACGCACAGCTCGGGCCTTCTCCTCCAATAAACAACTCCGGTGGCCTAAGAATCATCAGCAGAACACGCGAAAGGGAAGGTCGAAAAATCTTTACCGACATAGGCCTATTCAGCCCGAACGGCACGGCCCATGTATTGGGTAAAGCAACTTGGATCGTCGTGTCACCAGAGGTGGCCAAAGGCACCTAAGGATTTGTTGCTTGCCGAGGAAGTCCCATAGCAAGCACGAAAGCCAACGCGTTGGCCATTCCTGATAACAAAAACGGCCATCTGTAACTGCCTAAAGCATCATGAAGCATTTGTGCTGCGTAAGGTCCAATCGCTGCCATAGTCCCAGCTGTCGCAAAGATCCGACCAACTATCGATCCAGCATGTGCTCGACCAAATAAATCAGCTACTAACGGAGGGAAAACAACTACTCCGCCGCCGTATGCGAAACCGAAAGCAGCTGCTGACGGGTACAACAACCAAAGTGAATTGCTGCCCGCCATTCCAACAAATGATGCCGTTTCGATAAGTAGCGCCAACATCACAGCGTTTTTTCTACCTATCCGATCTGAAACAGGCCCCATCACCAGTCGCCCAACAAGGCCTCCAATGCCTATTGCCGAGATAACCGTTGACGCGGTCTGCAGTGAAGCCCCCAAACTCTGGGCGAATTGAACACCGTGCACAAAAGGAACGAATACAGCAATGAAAGTCAGCGCATACATCCCGAATATTTTCCAATAATTCTGATTTCGCCACGCTTCAGCTGGAGTCATCCCTTCACCAACATCTTGACCGAAGTCCAACGCCATTTGAACTCGTCCATCCGGTTGTTGGCCTATCCCCTCAGGGTCTCGTTCAAGAACAATCGAACTTAGGAGCATGCATATCCCACCAGCTATTGACATAGACAAGATGGCTATTCGCCACCCATAGGCAGAGACAAGCACCGCTGCGATAGGGGGAACCAATATGTTGGCCAAACTCCCGCCCGCAGTTGCTATAGCTGTAGCAAGGCCTCGCCTCAGCACAAACCATCGAACGACAGTGGCGTTACAAGGCACCCAAGAACAACTCATGCCAAGAGGAGCGACAACCCCCATACCAATAGCAACAACCATCAGGCTGTTCGCTGTCGCCCACAGCAGATATCCGCCGGTCAACAAGAGCGCACCCACTGCAACAATCGGACGTGGACCCAGGCGATCTGTCAGCCAGCCGCTTACAGCAGAAAGGGCGCTATATAGCCCAATGTAAATGGCGAAAATCAGCTGCAGTCGATTTTCTGACCAGCCTGTGTCTTTAACTACATCTCCTACAAAAGTGCCGAAACTGAATTGAATTCCATATACAACAAATAAGACTGTGAAGGCTGCTGAAACTATGCGCCAGCCAAAAAACCGTTGTTCGACCGGTTGAACCGAGAAGACCACGGCGGTTGCTAGCGATCTCCAGGAGCCATATAGAACCAAATAGGTTGCATCTCCCCCGCATCAGCCATGGCCTGTCTAGCTGCCATAACAACTTTGCCGGCTTCAGTACGATCTAAAAACCAGCGAGTTCCTGCCCAAGCTGGAGGTGCGTGATCAGAAAGCGCTAGTGCAGCAGTCTCATAATATCCACGGATGTCTTGGCTGACCCTCGCGGGGATTCCCGGCACACCAGCTTCTTTCCAAGGGGTCCCATCAGCAACTCGTATAAAAGCTTCTATAGCCGAGGCTATGTCATCTGCTTGGACAGCTCTCCCAGCTCCAACCCTATTTCCATATTCAGAGATGGCCCGTTCATAGGCGGGCCGAAGACCATTTGCTTCATCAACGGCGGGGTGAAGGCCCGGGTCATGGCGGGGCGGCATCGGGCATGCCATTACTTCGGTACCGTCATCAACGATACTCACGTCATATTCAGCAAAGATTGGCTCTGGACTCTCAAGCAACGCTAGAGCCGCACCCAACACTCGATGTTGGAACTCCTGGTCTGATGGCACTCCAAGAGGGCGCCCAAGAGGAAAGTCGCACCATAACCCTCTGGGAGGCGCTGTTGTTTCTATCTGACTCTTGATGGAACCAAGGGCAACGGTGGCCAAACCTTCAGCTTCGAAAATGTGTGCGAGCGTACTCACGGTACGCGTGCAAAGAGGTCAAACAGGGGTAAGTAAGACTATGTCGACGTCCTGTTCCTTCAAGAATTTTGCCCCTGCAGGGCCGCTATCCATTCTTATTGCGGACAAATCAAACTGGTTGCCCGCATAAGCAAGGTGTTCATCGGCAACGGAGCCAATTGTTCCTTCAGCTACCAGTTCATCTAAACGGTCTATTGGGAACACGGTGTTGATATCTAGGGCAAAGCCAGTCGCGTCAAAGTTGGGGCTCCAATGCCCCATCACATAGTCACGAGGCTGAGATCGCAAAACCCGATACCCAGTGTCCATAGGAGAAAAATCTTCGTCCTCAGGATGGTGAAGCGACGCAGAAGTAACAATCGCTACTTTCGCCTCGGACAGCGGAACCGGAATCGTGAAAGCTGTTTCTTCAAACTCAACCGAATCGATATTGGCTGTCATTGCCTTAACATCACTATCTGCCATAGCGGTGAAGGCTACGCCAGTTATCCCTTACTTGCAGACCTACTTAACGGCGATCAGTTGACAGTACGGCTACCCCAACAATAACGAGCAACCCTCCAAGCATCTCAGAACCGCCTAAACGGTTCCCGACGAGCACCCAACTGAAGATAACCCCGAAAAATGGTGTTAGGTAGGCAACGGCTGCTCCTTGTATGGCGGGAGCTCTGCGCAATACGCTGGCGAATAAGTAAAACGTCACCGCTAGCGATGGAATCCCTGCGTACAGCAAAGGCATGGTTAATCCCCATGTGAATGAGGTTTCTGACCAATCTTCAACAAAAGGAACCGCTATATGCAAACAGACTGCCGAGAATGTGATCTGTAACGCTACGAGCATCAGCGGGCTAATCTCCAGCGCACCCGGTAGCCGTTTGTTTAGAACCGCCCCTGCAGCCCAGCTCACACTCGAGATGAGAGAGAAGATAATTCCTAGTGTGGTATTACCCGATCCAAAAGCTGGGACCGCTAAGAACACTGCTCCAATTACGCCAATCAGCAAACCGAAATAGCCTCGGCGACCCGGATATTCAGCAATAACCACAACCGCAATCAAAGCCGTGAACAGTGGCATAGTTGCTGACAACATCGCCGACAATCCTGGCGATAGCCGAGAGATACCTAGCACCAGAAATCCACTAGAAATCGTCGTTATGGATAGTGAGATCCACCATACGGCCATCCATTGTTGTCGAGTTCGCGGGAGTTTTTCCCCTCGTAACAGCGCTACGGCAAGGAGAAATGGGGCACCAACGGTGGTTCGAAGGGCAGCTA
>CAJWBN010000151.1 GCA_913020735.1 uncultured Acidimicrobiaceae bacterium | reverse complement strand
ATTCATGCGGAAACTCCATATACCAACACATCAACAGCCACGGCAATAAACAGCGCCCCCAGGTAGACGATCGAGTATGTAAAAACCTTCATGGCTTGCACCGAATTAGGTCGGCGAAGCAACTCAATCGTACGCCACAGGAATGCCAAACCACCTGCTACTGCAACTGATAAATACAGGAAACTAGTTCCAGCGACAACGTGGAACCAAAGCGATAAGCCCATGACTACAACTGTGTACGCGGTCATTCTGACTGCCGTACTGCGGATGCTGGTCACGACCGGGAGCATTGGTACTGAAGCTGCTTCATAATCATCCGCGTATTTGATAGCTAAAGCCCAAAAATGTGGTGGGGTCCAGAAAAATATGATGGCAAACAAGATGACCGGGCTAAGGGCGAGCGAACCAGTCACTGCAGCCCAGCCGATCAATGCAGGAGCGGCACCGGCAGCACCGCCAATGACGATGTTCTGTTTAGAGGTTCGTTTCAACCAAAGGGAGTAGACAAACACATAGAAAAGACAGGCTCCCAGCGCGAGAACTGCCGAAAGCCAGTTCACCCACAACAAAAATAAACAAAATGCTGAAATTTCTAATCCGGACGCGAAGATGAGCGCCGCTTTGGGGGATACAGCGCCAGTCACTAGTGGGCGTCCTTGAGTTCGTTCCATCAAACGATCTATGTCTCGGTCGATGTACATGTTGAAGGCATTAGCCCCGCCTGCAGCCAAGGTACCGCCAACCAGCGTTATGAGAACCAAAGAAAGATCTGGCATACCACCATTGGCAAGAATCATTGAAGGGACGGTGGTGATCAAAAGAAGCTCGATAATGCGCGGCTTTGTAAGCACGACAAAAGCGGAGAGTGTCGCAATCACTCCTCCGTCACTAGTTCTGATGGTTGGTATGTCGTGCTCCATCGTGCGCCACGATACGGCCCAGAAGGCCTTGTGACCCAACTAGATGCCCTGATTCGCTCAGAATGTTGTTTGAGTCCTAAATTCATGACTGTGGCAATTGTTAATTTGAACCCTCGCCAATACCACTTGCTGACGCAAATCGCGCTTTGGCTTCTTGCTCTAATCGTGGTATCCGGCGCTGCTGTCCGCCTCAGCGGTAGTGGCCTCGGTTGCAGTGATTGGCCAAATTGTGAACCAGGCCAACTTGTTCCGGAAGCAAATTTTCATGCTTGGGTGGAATTTGGTAATCGACTGATTACTGGTCTTGTTTCAATTGCAGTAGTCCTCGCAGTTCTAGGATCTCTACGACGAGTCCCAAAATTCAAGCGCCTTACGAGATGGTCTTTGGGACTTGTAGCAGGCGTGGCAGCGCAAATCGCTCTCGGAGCCGTCACAGTCCTGAGTCATTTGTCCCCACCAATAGTTATGGGTCACTTCCTTCTTTCGATGGTGTTGGTGTGGAACTCGGTAGTACTCGAAGAGATCGCTCAACCTAGTAACGACACCTCTGCTCCTTCACTAGTGAGCAGAAACCTGCGGTACCAAGCCCTAGCCGTCGGTGCAGCAGCTGCCACTGTGATTGTGACTGGCACAATTGTTACAGCCAGTGGTCCTCACGGTGGAGATGAAAATGTTGCTCGTTTAGGTTTTTCATTTCCGGACGTAGCACGAATCCATGGGTCTGCTGTAGTGCTACTCGTGCTCTTGACTCTCTCTTTAAGTATTAAGACGCGTCGTCTAGAACAATGTTTGTTCAAACGACGAGTTTCTATTGCCTTAGTGGTCACCCTCGGCCAAGCAGGTATTGGTTACACCCAGTACTTCACTAAATTGCCTGTGTTACTTGTGGGTTGCCATATAGCCGGAGCCACGCTTTTGTGGATAGCAACTATTCGACTAGTTCTAGCTAGCGGCAGCCGACAAATCGAGGCAGTCTAAAATGCTTACTCTGTTACCTAAAACAATGAACCATTCTGAGACCGAAGTAGAGAAAGTCCCAGTCCTCACTGAAGATGACGATCCGACAACCTCAACAGATGAAGATGTCCCATGGATTGTTTTGGTTTGGAATGACCCAATAAATCTCATGAGTTACGTAACGCACGTTCTTCAAAAACTCTTCGGGTATAGCACTGAAAAGGCCACTCAACTCATGCTCGACGTGCACAACAAGGGCAGAGCCGTCGTGTCAAACGGGACAAGAGAGAAAGCCGAACTCGATGTCTTCAGGCTTCACGAATATGGCTTGTGGGCAACTATGCAGAAAGACTCGTGAGATGTTGTTCGATCGGCGTTTTCGGGTTAAGCGAAATGGAAACGTAGAGATCAAGATTGCCGAAGATGAGCTGCTCTTGCTGGCAAATCTGATCGAGCAACTTAGGGAGCTCATCCTTTCGACTGCTTCTGAAGGAGAAGTCGATCCGTCGCTGAAACGGTTGTACCCAGCTGCTTATGTAGATGACGCTCGGCATGAAGTGCAATATCAACGTTTGATGAGAGATCAACTTCTAGAAAGACGGCTTTCGCATCTTGATGTGATTGAAACGACACTCAATGACCACGAACTTGACCAGGAAACTCTGAATTGTTGGATCATGAGTATCAATGATTTACGGCTTGTCCTCGGCACGCATTTAGACGTAAGCGAAGAGGAAGAACCGAATTTCCTAGAAGATGATGACCCTCAACAACACCAAAGCGCTATCTATCATTATCTGAGTCATTTGCTTGGAGAGTTAGTCGAAGTTGCAGACAAGTGAGTAACCATTCCCGAGATCGGTGGTTTCCCGACCGCGGCGCCCTAGTCTGGGCCTGCTAGCCCCCATCGTCTAGCGGCCTAGGACACCGGCCTTTCACGCCGGCAGCACGGGTTCGAATCCCGTTGGGGGTGCCAATTTGTCTACAAACGACTAGTTGCCGGGCCACCCGGTTACAACAATGACGGGAAAGAAAGTTCGATTGTTGTGCCCGGCTCATCGTGGTTAATGATCTGCGCTTGACCCCCAAAACTTTCAGCCACATGACGCACAATCGAAAGACCTAGACCAGACCCTGGCAATGAACGCGCTTCTTCTGTTCGATAAAAACGCTCGAACACCTGCTCCTGCTCTTCCACTGGTATTCCCGGACCGTTATCCGAAACTCTTACCGATCCATTCTCTACTCGAACTCGAATCGGTAAATCTGGTGGATTCCACTTCAACGCATTGTCGATCATGTTCGACACAGCTCTTTCAACTAGAGCTGGCGTTGCCATGATCTGACATGAGTTAGCGCTGTATTCGATCTGCGATGAAGCGCGGCGGCTGTGGCGTTGTACCACCGCATCAACTAGCTCGTCTAGTTCTATCCTCTCAGCTTCACCCATTTGATGTTGATCCGTCGCCAGATCAACCAACTCAGTAACTAGCCCGGTTAACTGATCCAGTTCGAACAAGACATCATCCAAAACCTGTTGTCGTTCATCGTCGTCAATTGAAGAGCTGCGCTGCATGTACTCCAAGTTGGTGCGCAGACTCGTAATCGGAGTACGAAGTTCATGACTGGCGTCAGCCACCAATCTGTGCTGCTGTTCTCTGGAAAGACTCAGTGCCCTTAACATCTCGTTGAAACTGGAAGCTAGTTGTCCAAACTCGTCGTCTCTGTTGATATCGATTGGTTGGTCAACATCTTGTGTCTCAGCAACTCTCATAGCTGCTTCGGTGAGACGTCGAACTGGACGTACGACGCGCCCTGCAACGGCAAACCCAATTAGAGCTGCCCCGGCCACACCGATAACAAAGATTTGGATGCTGCTCCGCCATAGAGCTGCAAGTTGTGCATCTACCTCCTCCATTGGTCGAGCGACCATCGCGGCCCGACCAGGCACTGGAAGGGGAAGCGTTAAAACACGCATTCGATAACCCGCTATCTCAGCCGTTGTTATTCGCGGCTTTAGTTGCCTTCTGGCAATCGAAAGATCCTCGGGTCGGATAGGAAGCGGTTCGACGTTGCTTGCGAAGATTTGGCCTTTGCTGTCAAAGATTTGCACCAAAACGTCGTCAGGGGCGTACTTACCAAATAGTCGACGATCAAATTCTTTAGGCCCACGGAACTTTTCACCAAGCGAGGGAATATCAACAGCTCTTAATCGCAATTTTGAATCAATACTGTCGATAGCTTGCCCTCTCGCGATATACAAAAAAGAACCAGCAACGCTCGCCACGGCGACAGCCACTACCAAAGCAACTAGGACGGCTACCCGGGCACGAAAACTCATGATGACCTGAGAACGTAACCGACGCCGCGTACCGTCCGTATCAACCTATCGCCGCCATCTATTTCCGTTTTTCGCCGGAGATACCCGATGTATACCTCCAAACTGTTCGACGCTAAGGCAGCGTCATATCCCCATACTGCTTCGTAAATCTGATCTCTGGTCAAAACCTGATTGGGATGTTCTAAGAAAAGTTCGAGTAACTCGTACTCCGTTCGCGTCAGATCTAAGAGTTCGCCATTCCTGTGGGCTTGTCGCGCTTGCCTATCAAGCGATAGGTCTGCATAAGACAAACCTGTTAGCTCAAGGTCAAATTCTGAAGATCTGTTACGTCGCAGCAGCGCCCTGATTCGTGCCAACAATTCATCAAGAGCAAACGGCTTGGCGAGGTAGTCGTCAGCGCCCGAATCAAGACCTATAACTCGATGTTCGGTTTCATGACGGGCCGTCAGAAGCAAGATTGGTAGCTCTGATCCTTGAGACCGCAAACGACGGCACACCTCGATTCCCCCGAGCTCAGGCATTGTTAGATCGAGGATCATGAGATCTAATTGGCCAGAAATTTCAATGGCCTGCAATCCATCAGCTGCAGTAAGAACTTCATAGTCTTCAGATCTGAGTGCCCGTTCAAGGGCCTGACGAATTCTCTTATCGTCATCAGCGATCCCGATAACGGCGTTAATTGCGACTGGCGCGTCTGATGGACTCATCAAGTATAGATCTACTTCCTAAACATGAAGGTTGAATGAGAATTTCGCGGCACAGCTGATCTTGCACAGGGGAATAGGCTCTCAGCCGTAATGACCAGCCGATCTCTC
>CAJWBN010000150.1 GCA_913020735.1 uncultured Acidimicrobiaceae bacterium | reverse complement strand
TGTGCCGCTCAATTAGTTCAGACGGCATAAGCCCCATGCTTATGCCAACCACTCCTGCTGCCCATACAAGATGGATGGCCGCGTATGGATCACCCCAGATAGAAACTGACACCAAAAGAACTACGAACCACAGAAGCGATACTTTTGATGATCGAGCAGGTGCCCGATCAAATAGGTTCAAGAGATTTGCGCTTAGGGCAACTATTGCTGCACCTCGCGTCAAACCCACTAATCCGTCACTGATATCAGCTACGAAGATAGCTATAAGAGAGACAAGAACACCGCCAACCAGTTTCATCAATCCGGTGGTCACCGCTCCTTCAGAAATAGCTGACCGAAGGTGCCCCTCGAACCCGCCTCCACTGCCTTCTTTCTTAACATCATCAAGAAAGCCCAACGCCCCAAAAACAAGTACGAGCAATAACACTGCAACCACATGCGAGCCGTAGAGAGATGATCTGAAACCCCAGTACAAGTTTCCAACGATCAGAACTTCTAACGCGACTAGCAGAATTCCTGAAACGCCAAAAACCGAAATGTGGCGATAGTTCTGCTTCTGCAAACCGGGAGTCGCTATAGCCGAACCAAGACGCCCCCAAGCAAGTAACGCAGCTACTAGACCTACAACGAAGACACCAAAAGTTAAAACCATTGCTTGAATCTCCTGAATAGAGCTCTAAGGGTCGACTCTAGAGTGCATCTCCAGCCGAGGCGGGACGCAGAGGCTCGCGTCAGATCTCCGAATTGTTTAGCTCGGTGAAGAACGTCTTGAATTCCTCTTCCTGTCGGCGAGTGGGAGAGTTCTACGGGCATCTCCAAGATCCTTTTACCTGCCACATCCGCATCGATTGTGAGTCCCACTTCTAACCCAAATCCATCTGCCAGCGTAAGGGACCGCATCAAAGCTCCATTAACTGCTCGCTGACCTGACAACGGTTCCAAAAAACTACGCCCAGTTGCTTCCATAAGTACTTCGGCCGCTGCAAGTTTCGCAAACCCAAAGCCCTTAGATCTTCCCTCAGCCGGAAATATAGCGATTGTCATATCAGCTCTATCATCTGTTATCGGCTCCAATAACTCGATGGCTCGAGTTGCTGATACCCCCAAATCTGCATCAATTAGTAGGTAGCTGTCAGGTGCACCCGACGAAGCTATGCCAGCTGCTACGGCACCACCTTTGCCAATATTCGAATCCAAGGTGATGACCCGCGCTCCAGCCTTAGCAGCGCTTTCACCTGTTCCGTCTACCGATCCGTCGTCGACGACCAACACTTCACCAACTGCATCGGTCTCCAGTAGCGCCGTGACCGTCGCAGCTACCGAATCAACGCTGTCTTTTGCTGGGACTATCGCGACGACGTGGGTCATCTAGGGAACCGCCCCTCCGCAGTGGGCAACTTTCCGTAATGGCCCACTTCTGGCAAACGGCTAAGTCCGATGACGAGCCCTAGACGGCCTTCCAGAGTGTCAACCTCATCAAACGTGGACCAATCTTCCGCTAGATCTAGATCATTTCGTACCTTATTAACTACTTGCCCGATCGACGAAGACTCGCTTGCAAGCTCAATTACTGCTCCGACGCCCTGGTGGCCACGTCCACTCAGTTCTTGGAGTAGCGGAATTACTATCTCTTCGTGGAGATCCATGTGGTCGACATCATTCAAGAAAATGATTCTGTTACCTGTGCTAGCCACTTGATCGAAAGTCGTTGATGCTCGGAACCGGTCATAGCGCACTAGTCCTAGATCGGTCAGCGGCTCGATGAATTCGTCTACTAACAGACCGCTATCGCTCTCCGTTTTCTCGTTAGCTGTCAGCCAGGAAGCAACATGAGAAATCGTCAAGTTAAGCACTTCAGCAGAGCCCGGTTCGACACTGAAGAGGTCGGCTAGAGCCGCTGAGGTTTCTAGGTTTTGAAAACTCATCGTTGGTCGCATCCAGAGGGTGCCTAGATAGTCACCGTCAGACCTAGTCAGAATTTCGCGGATCTCCGACATAGCGAGAAGATCGATCCCTGTTGGGGCCACAATCGTCCAGGAGGTTCCTTCTAAATGACCTCGGGGCATCAAGGTTTCTATCGAATCCAAAGTGAGAGTGGTGCTCTCTATGCCCGCATCACGTTCGTCACGGATGGCGTTAATTTCTTCAACTGAGGAGCGACGCAGGTCTTCTAGCTCTGTGTCGTGGCTTTGCTTGTCTTTAAGCCCTTTAGAGCGGAGCACTTCGCTCTCTTCTTGTGCGCTTTTCTTGTCCGCAACAGCTTGATCTTTTATTTCTATGGCCTCATCTCGGCCCATTTTGAATTCGTTGACTTGATCTTCAAGCTCATTTACCAATATCGAATCGACAAATGTTGATCCCAATGCCAATCCAATGCCTAGCGCTAGGAAAACAGCCACAACGCTGACGATGTGATACCGGAGATTTATCACTGATTCATCACATCCCTAAATTAAGCCAGAGGGTTCTAAGCAACAGTCGGACAGGTTCAGTTACTACCGCTATAACCGCCAAGGTAAAGATCGCTGACAGGATGAGCAGAGCTAAATCACGTTTGCGCACCTGCGTACGGTAGAGACGGCCCACTCCTTTAGCGTCAACCAATATCGACGAGACCTTCATGCGGGTTAAGAAAGTCGAGGCCATACCTCTGCGACCTTTGTCGAAGAAATCGGCCATAGAAGTGTGCGACCCCACTAACACAATCAATTCGGCACTTTCCTCGAAGGCGATACGCATAGCTATATCTTCGCTAGTCCCGACACCTTCCACCACCGCATAATCAAAGCCGAGGCGTTCTAATCTCGTCGCTCCAGGTGCCATCCCTCCGGGGTATGCATGCACAAGCAGTTGAGCACCGCAATCCAACGCATCCCTTGACACAGAATCGAAATCGCCCACTATAAGGTGTGGGGTGAGGCCCACTTCTAGTAGCGCGTCGGCTCCACCGTCTACGCCAATTAAGACCGGTCGCATTTCGCTCACATACCCAGACCTCTTGAGTGTTGATAAGTCTTCGCGGTAGTCAATGCCTCGGACAACAACTAGAACTTGTCTTTGGGCGAAATTGCTTGAGAGGTCGGGAAGGTCTAAGTCGTCGGTGATCAGCTCCGGCTCATCTGCCAGATACTGGAGAGTGTTAGTCGCAAATTCTCCGAGTTGCTCTCGAACCGCTTCTCGCGCCAACTCAAGACGGCGCTCCAAGTCGACAATGGTTGGCCTAACACCTCGAGCCAACTGTTGATCGTCAAAAAAAACTTTGTCCTTAACGACCGTGACCACTTCACCGTCTCTGATGCTGTTGAAAGCACTTACTCCAATGCCGTCGATTAATGGAACGCCCGACTTCAGGAGCACGAGGGCACCCTGAGCTGGATACTTACCGGACAGACTTTGCGATGCATTAAGAACAGCGGAAACCCGCGCTGAAACTAACCCTTGGGCGGCTACGCGGTCCAGGTCTTCGTGTTGGATAACTGCAATGTCTCCTGGACGCAGACGCGGAATAAGATTCTTCGTTCGACGGTCCACGCGCGCCGGTGCTTCGAAACTATCGGCATCTAGGCGACTCTCGCGACGTCTCAGCCTCACTGTCCGCTCCGCTCAAGATGTGCTCTTTCGAGCAACTCAGCTGCATGTTGGTTTCCGCTAGCTGAGTCGGGCTGTCCTGCAAGCATGCGAGCCAGCTCTCGAACACGGTCATCGCCTTCGACCCCTGTGACAGTGGACACGACACTTAACCCATCGTCCTTTTTGTCCACCACTAAGTGCCGATCGCCGTAGGCGGCAACTTGAGGCAAGTGGGTAACGACCAGAACCTGGTGAGTTGCGCCTAACCGACCTAAGGCTTTACCGACTGCCAGCGCTGCACTTCCTCCAATACCCGCATCAACCTCATCAAATACGAGACTAGGGGGCCCCGATGTGAGAACTAGCCGCAATGACAACATAACTCTTGCTAGTTCACCGCCGGAAGCAACCTTTGAGAGACCATGCCATTTAGTTCCGCTATTGGCACGAAACATGATTTCAACGTCATCAGCCGGGTCTTCTCCCCTAACTTCTACTGACAATTCAGCGTTTTCCAATGCGAGTTCGGGAAGATAGCGGCTTACTTCTTGTCCAAATAACGGTGCTGAAGCGCGCCGCTCCTTCGCTACTCGTTTCGAAATCTCCGCGATCTGAGATCGCGCTTCGTCAAGCTCAGCTTCGAGTTCAGATGCGTTGGCTTCATGGTTTTTGAGCTGCTCGAGTCGTCGCCAAGCTTGAAGCCGGTAGTCAATCACTTCGCTTATCGTGTCTCCGTATTTTCGTTGCAAATCAATCAAGAGTTGGCGCCGCTCACGAACCTCCGCCAGTCTCTTTGGGTCATCTTCAATCGAGTCCACCAGATCTCGCATTAATTCGGCAACATCCGTAACTTCAGCCTCCAATCCACGAAGCCTTTGCGTTAGCTCTCTGTAGGGCGCGCGATCAGCCAAACTGGCAATCAGTTTTCCCAAGGAATCGACTAGACCATCGTCGCCGCTAATTGACTCACGGGCTTGACTCCCAGATTCGATATGAGCTGATGCGTCAGCAAGAAGTTCTTCCAACTTCTCCAGTTCATCTAATTCATTCGGGTCTTCTAGCCGGGCTTGTTCTAGTTCTTCAACTTGGAACTCCAATAGATCAATCTCATGGGCTCGAGATCTTGCATCGCCACCCAATTCTTCAATTGCTTCAAGCAAGCGACGCTCATTACTTCGAGCCTCAGCAAGTGGGCTTAGGTCAATGTCTCCATATTGATCCAACGCTGAGCGCTGAACTTTCTGCTGCAAGAGCGATTGATGCTCGTGCTGTCCGTGCAAATCGACCAAGGTGAGTCCGATTTCAGATAGTTGGGTCATTCCCGCCAATCCTTGATTGAGATAGGCCCTACTGCGACCTTCTGCCGGAATTACCCGCCCAAGGATGATTTCACCACCGTCTGGCGTTTGAAAGCGGCCTTCAACTATGGCTTCGTCTGCTCCGTTACGTACCATTGAAGAGTCCGCTCGGCCACCCGTGAGCAGTTGTATCGCTTGAACGACCATGGTTTTTCCGGCGCCGGTTTCCCCCGTTAGTACGGTCACTCCTGGACCTAGAACCAACGACGAGGATTCGATTACTCCAAGGTTCTGGACAG
>CAJWBN010000149.1 GCA_913020735.1 uncultured Acidimicrobiaceae bacterium | reverse complement strand
TTTGAGGACAAACGGATCTTGGTGCGTTGCGACTTCAATGTTCCGATAAGAGACGGTCAGATAGCTGATGATCTGCGGATTCGATCAGCTATACCTACTGTGTCGTGGCTCCTTGAGCGAGGAGCTTCGGTAGTTATTGGTACTCACTTTGGCCGTCCTGAAGGTAAATACGATGAGCGTTATTCAACTGAAGTTTTGAAGGGCCGACTTGAACAATTAGTTCCAGGAGTGGAGCTATTAGAGAACTTGCGTTTCAACCCAGGCGAAGTTGCGAATGATCAAGAGTTTGTAGATTTTCTGGTTGGAGGGGCCGGGGGGGAAGCGTTCGACGGTTACGTCAATGATGCATTCGGTGTATCGCATAGATCTCACGCTTCGGTTGTTGGCCCACCTAGACGGTTACCTTCAGCGGCAGGCCGTCTTTTGGAAAAAGAGGTCCAAGTTCTTGGCGATCTGAGGTCGTCACCTAAGCGGCCATTTGTTGCTGTGTTGGGTGGGGCGAAAGTTAGCGACAAGCTCGGGGTTATAGAAGCTCTTCTTGAGGTAGTGGATCAGTTGCTCATCGGTGGAGGCATGTGCTTCACCTTTTTGAAGGCCATGGGTTATAGCGTTGGGGACTCGTTGTGCGAAGACGACCAGGTGCAAACCTGCCAGAAGATTATTGATTCTGGCGCTTCGATTCTTTTA
This sequence comes from uncultured Acidimicrobiaceae bacterium, assembly GCA_913020735.1. Taxonomy (GTDB): domain Bacteria; phylum Actinomycetota; class Acidimicrobiia; order Acidimicrobiales; family Poriferisodalaceae; genus MedAcidi-G3. The sequence continues at coordinate 4,555 of CAJWBN010000149.1, read as the reverse complement.
CCTAACGACATAACAGCTTTGAGTCCCGACGGAGATATCGGAGCTGGCAACGGAGAAGTCCGCCAGATGGGATGTTCGCTGCCTGATGGGTGGAAGGGACTCGATATTGGTCCGGGGAGCGCAGCTGAATTCACGGATGCGTTGCATGAAGCTCGAACGGTTTTTTGGAATGGGCCGATGGGCATGTTTGAAGATAGCCGGTTTGCCGCTGGAACTCGATCAGTCGCACAAGCGTTGGCTGATAGCCGGGCCTTCTCTGTAGTGGGCGGTGGTGATAGTGCCGCAGCGGTCGCCGAAGTTGGTCTTACTCCGTATATGGATCACATAAGTACTGGGGGAGGTGCCAGTCTCGAATTTCTTGAACTGGGTGACCTTCCCGGTTTGCAAGCTCTTAGAAACTAAGGAATTTACATGTCGCGTATTCCGTTGATCTCTGGCAACTGGAAGATGAACCTCAACCACTTTGAAGCTATCCAGTTGGTGCAAAAGCTGAGTTATGAGCTCAGAAACCATGACTATGAGAGAGTCGAAGTTTCGGTGCACCCGCCTTTCACGAACATTCGTTCAATACAGACGGTGATCGACGCTGATCGAATGAACTTTCGTCTTGGTGCTCAGAACTGTCATGCCGAGGCGTCGGGTGCGTTTACAGGCGACGTGTCCCCGGCAATGCTTCAGAAACTTGATGTTGAGTTTGTGATCGTTGGGCATAGTGAACGGAGGGCTCTTAGTGGCGAGACGGATGAGCTTGTCGCGGCGAAAGCAAAATCAGTTTTTGCGCACAGCATGGTTCCCATTGTGTGTGTGGGAGAAACACTTGAGCACAGGGAAGGCGGAGAAGCCGAAGCCATCGTCGAGACGCAGGTCAAAGGCAGTCTGGCAGATTTGAGTAAAGACCAACTGAGCCAGGTTGTCATTGCATATGAGCCGGTCTGGGCTATTGGAACTGGACAGACAGCTTCTGCAGAAGATGCCCAAGCCATGTGTTCCCACATAAGAAGCGTTGTTGCGGCCATTCATGGACCCGCGGAAACAGAGCTTCGAATTCAATACGGCGGTTCGGTCAACGTGTCGAATGCGGCTGAGTTGATGGCTATGGAAGATATCGACGGCGCTCTCGTTGGTGGAGCCTCCTTAGAAGCGGCATCGTTCGCTGGCATCGTGAGCTTTCAAGAGGTCTAGAGTCGGTACATGGTTCGTAGTAGTTCGAAGGCAGATCGGCCTGTGCTTCCAGATGGCCTAGTTGCGATTATCAAACGTGACTGCCCAACGTGTGTGGATGTGGTTCCGGTTTTGGAGGAACTCTCTCTGAGGGGACCTGGGGTAAAGGTCTACACCCAGGATGATCCGGATTTTCCTGAATCGGTAGCGACTCGGGTTTATGACCAGGGTCTCGAAGTGTCTTGGCATTACGACGTGGAAACCGTCCCAACATTGATGTTTGTCCAAGATGGCAAGGAGATGGCTCGAACAGTTGGGTGGAGCCGCTCTGATTGGGAGGCGTTGACAGGGGTCGATGATCTCGGTGCAGGTCTGCCAGAGATGCGCCCAGGTTGCGGATCATTATCGGTGGACCCGAATTTAGCGGATGCCTTGGCTTTGAAATTTGGTTCCACAACACTTAAGAGTAGGCGGGTAGAAATAGCGACTCTTGAAGATGAGTTCGACGCGTTATTTGATCGAGGTTGGTCCGATGGGTTGCCGGTTATTCCGCCTACGGAAGAACGAGTTGCCAAGATGTTGGAGGGTACGACTCGTCAACCGGATGAAATTGTTGCCGTTGTCCCGCCGGTGCTTAACGAATGCACTGTAGAAAAGGTCGCAGTCAACGCTGTTATGGCTGGATGTAAACCTGAATACCTCCCGGTTGTGCTGACCGCTGTCGAGGCGGCTTGCACCGATCACTTCAATATGCATGGATTGCTATGCACACTGTGGTTTTCTGGGCCGATCATCATCGTAAATGGGCCTATCCGAAATCGAATCGGAATGAACGTCGACAAAAATGCCCTAGGTCAAGGGAACCGCGCAAACTCCACGATAGGAAGAGCCCTTCAGTTAGTAATCCGAAACGTTGGTGGTGGGAAACCTGGTGTTGGAGGTATTGACCGATCTGCTTTGGGGGCACCATCTAAAGTTGGCTGGTGCTTTGCCGAAGACGAGGAAAATCTGCCCGATGGTTGGCCGCCTCTGTCGGTGACGCGAGGCTTCGAGCGGGACGAAGATACGGTTACCTTGTTTGCGGGACATGGGCCAATCGGGTGCATAGATCAGATTTCTCGTACCCCAGAGTCATTGGTGCGAACCTTGGCCCAACAGTTGCACGGTGTAGGGAACCGTAAACTGCCGAGCGAAGCGATGATCGTCATGACTCCAGAGCACATGAACGTGTTTTCCGCAGCAGGCTGGTCTAAAGGCAAATTCTACGAAGAGCTAGAACCGTTATTGGAGATGGATCCCCAGTTGTCGGCGAGGGGCGCTTTAGGAATCGAGGAAGGGATCCCTATCTCAAGTAGCGAAGAAACTGTGTTTGGCTCTACTTCGGGTCGTTCTATACGGAAGCTGCCAGAGTGGTCGCCCATGATTGTGCGCGCCGGTGGTGGCGCTGGTGGATTTTCTGCGATTTTGGAAGGATGGGTCCCGGGGGCGAAGGGAAGTACGCCGATCACCCGACGCATCGAACCATAGGTGAGGCAGTCGGGTCTCTTGGAATTGGGTTCGAGGAGTCCGGCAAAGACGCTGGTACCATCGGGCGTGTGTTGACTTGGATTGTCGGTGCCTTGCACCTAGTTTCTGCCTTCTCTCTCATTGGTCTTGTGCTTTTGCATAGCGGCAAGGGTGGCGGTGTTTCCGATATGTTCGGAGGGAGCGTCGGGGCGACTGCAGCAGGTTCGACAGTCGCTGAAAAGAACCTCAGTCGGATAACTGTGGTGGTCGCAGTGACCTTTGGCTTTACGACCCTTGTCTTGGGGTTGTTGCTCGCCTAACTCCCCAAGGGTGTTCTTAGAACCTCAGGTTTTCGTGTGTTGGCAAGCCCTGTCCCATTGGTAGAGTGGGCCTCCTTCCGGGATCTCGGAACGGCGTCGGAGTGGCGGAATTGGCAGACGCGCTAGACTAAGGATCTAGTGCCCGTTAAGGGTGTGGGGGTTCAAGTCCCCCCTCCGACACCAATTAATCAAACTTGATGACGGTGCGTCCTTCGGTTCCAGCGAGCATAGAGTCGAGACCCTGCTGGACTTCCGTAATCGGTACCCGCTTCGAAATCAATTTGTCGATAGGCAGATAGCCGTCTAGGTAGGCGACGCATAGGTCGTCGATTGCTTTGGCTGAATCGGCGGCTGCGTAGTAGCTCCCTTTAATCGATTTCTCGGAGCGAATGAAATCAGCTGTCAAGATGTGAGTTGCTTCGGATTCGTTTGGAATCCCTACGCACACCAAAGTACCTCCGCGTCGGACAGCTTGAAGCCACGACTCTTGTAAGCCGGGATTACCAACTGCTTCTATGACAACATCGACACCGACGCCGTTTGTGGCGTCAAGGACTTTGTTTATTGCCCCGTCGTCAGCGACTAGGAACTCTGTTGCACCTAGATCCATAGCTAGTTGTGCTTTGTCTGGCTGTCGGTCAACCGCAATTATTCGTTCTGCTCCGGACATTCGGGCGCCCATTATTGCGCTTAACCCAACGCCGCCAGCACCGATCACGGCGACTGAGTCGCCTTCTGAGAGCTCACCGCGGTGTACAGCTGCTCCTACCCCTGTCGCTACGCCACACCCAATCAGTGCTGCAACTTCGAACGGCACAGCATCGGGGATTCGCTGACAACTGGCTTCTGATACGACCATGTGATCTGCCCATGTGGAGATGCCGCAATAGTGCATTATTGGCTGGCCGTCTCGTGAGATGCGACTGGTTCCATCTTGGAGGTATCCACTCCAAATTCGTTGAAGACCCTCTGAACACAAATGTTTTTGGTTACGGGAGCAATAGAAGCAGTTTCCGCAGCTTGGAATCCAATTGAGGGCCACTCGGTCACCAACTCGTACCCTCTCAACGGCCGGCCCTATAGCAACGACTTCGCCAGCTCCTTCATGTCCGAGGACACAAGGTATTTCCGCTCCATGATGTCCTGAAATGGCATGTTGATCGCTGTGGCAAATTCCTGCTGCGCCCATGGCGACTAGAACTTCTCCACTAAGGGGCTGCGCTAGTTCTAGGTTCTCTACCTGAACTGGTCCGCCAACAGCATTCAGGGTCACAGCCCTAATCTTCATACTTAGTTTCCCCGAGTGCTCTAGATACGAAAAGACTACGCCTTCTCACACCCAGTTCGTGAATTTCTGAAAGAAGGTTTGGTGGCGTGCGAAACTAGCGGAATGGGTTTCGATTACCAAGAATTAATACAGGGCGACCGGATACACGGAAGCCTGCTTCGTGACCCTGAGGTTTTTGAAGACGAGATGGACCAAATATTTTTTCGAGGTTGGGTGTTCGTAGGTCACGAATCAGAGATCAAAACAAGAGGGGAGTGGGTGACGCGCCAGATTGGCAACG
>CAJWBN010000148.1 GCA_913020735.1 uncultured Acidimicrobiaceae bacterium | reverse complement strand
GTTACGAGTAGCAGCTGAATTGCCCGGTGGTCTGACCAGGACCAACTTCATCCAAGCGGTGAGAAACATTGATATTTACGGGCCACTGACCCTTGACGGAATTACCCTGGCTATGAACGGCGCAGCCGATGGGTACTTCGTTGAAGGTTCTGACTTCAGCCGGTTTGATGCGACTGAACAAACCTGGAACATGGTTGGCGATGTCGTCGATGCGAATGGCGCCTCACCCAACTGTGCTTGGGACAAAGACAACGGTGGTTGCCGATAAAGGAACTAGCGTTTGAAATAATTAAACGTATTTGAAAGGACCGCCGAGTAAACGCTCGGCGGTCCTTCTGTTTTTCGCATCAATCTTCAGCTAATAACGCCCGGCTGATCACTAACTTTTGGATCTCGCTCGTTCCTTCACCGATAATCATCAAGGGCGCATCGCGGTAGTAACGCTCTACTGGATACTCAGTGCTGAACCCGTTTCCTCCATGAATTCTCATAGCGTCTAAGGCCAGTTCACTGGCGGTCTCGGAAGCAAAGAGTTTCGCCATTCCAGCAGCGAGATCGACCCGTTCCCCAGCGTCCGCTTTACGGGCTGCCTCATAAGTGAGGAGTCTTGCAGCCTCAAGTTTTGTAGCCATTTCAGCCAATTTGAAAGCGATCGCTTGGTGCTGACTGATAGGACGACCGAAAGCCTCGCGTTCCTTGGCGTAGGCCAATGCGGCATCGTACGCGGCTTGCGCGACCCCTACACCTCGTGCCGCAACGTTTATGCGGCCAAGCTCTAAGGCTGCTAAAGCCCAGCGAAGACCATTGCCGATCCCGTCCTCGCCACCTAAGAGTTGATCGTTGCCGAGGCGGTGATCGTCGTAAGACATCTCCACAGTCTCCAGGCCTCGATAGCCGAGCTTGTCTATCTTGCGACTGATGCTTATCCCTCCGCTTTGTTTCCCAGGAGTTTTTTCGACAATGAAACAGGTGATTCCTCCTGCCTGTGTGCCGTCCTCGTCAGGTACTCGGGCTAGTAGTGCTACCACCCCAGCTTTTTCACCGTTAGTGACCCACATCTTCGTGCCATTTATGACCCATTCGCTGCCGTCGCGTTCGGCTCGACATCTAAGTGCGCCGGCGTCAGAACCGCTATCAGGTTCTGAAAGCGAAAAACAGCCGCGTAGCTCGCCTGTAGCCATCAACGGAAGCCACCGTTGCTTTTGTTCTTCAGAACCAAATCTGCTGATCAACTTCGCGCATATCAAATGACTATTGATGATCCCAGCGAGTGACATCCATCCTCTTGAAAGCTCCTCAATTACCCGCGCATAAGTCATGTTGTCGAGATCAAGACCTCCAAACTCAGAAGGAATCGTCGCTCCGAAAAGTCCGAAATCCCCCATTTGTAAAGCCATATCAGTGGGGTATTCATCTGGCAGTTCAAAATCGGATGCATTAGGGATTACCTCTGCTTCTACCCAATTTCTTAGGGCTGAAATCATCTCGTCAGCAACGTCAGTATCAGTCATAGCTATTCTCTTTCGCACGAAGGCCATCTATTTCCTACTATCCAGGGTGAGTTCGTGCCCCATTGGCTTATCTAAACTCGCTAATTAGACCCAATCGATCGGAATGGCTGTATGCAAATCTCAATGGTTATCGGTACCGGCGCAAGCCTTGACCCCAATAGTTTGTCCCGCCACGTACAAAACTTGGAAAGCGCGGGCGTGGACCTTGTTTGGGGCGGTGAAATTTATGGATACGACCTAGTGTCGACTCTTGCATTTGTCGCTGGTCAAACCAAGACCATCAAGCTGATGACAGGGATTTTGCCGGTCTATTCGCGTAGCCCTGCTCTAATCGCCCAAACTGCGATCACTATAGACACGCTATCCGAAGGCCGATTCGTACTTGGCCTCGGCACATCAGGACCACAGGTTATAGAAGGATGGCATGGAGTTCCGTTTAAGAAGCCGCTCGGGATGACACGAGACGTGATCGAGATTTGCCGGAAAGTCTGGTCAGGCGACAAGGTTGAACATGAGGGTCGTGCTTTCAACTTGCCGCTGGCTGAGGGAGAAGGAACGGATCTTGGAAAACCATTGAAGCTCATGTGCAAACCGTTTCGCCGAGATATACCTATTGCTGTCGCCTCAATTGGCCCCAAAAATGTTGAGATGACAGCGGAACTTGCCAATATGTGGCAACCAATCCATTTCCTACCTGAGAAATTCCACGACGTTTGGGGTGAATCCCTCCACGCCGGAAAGGAAAAGAGGTCATCAGAATTGGGTGACTTAGGCATCGTTGCTGGTGGAACTGTCGCATTAGGTGAAGGAGCGCACGTTGATGCAGCACGGAAAGCTGTGCGAGACAACACAGGCTTCTACGTCGGAGGCATGGGCGCCCGCGATCAGAACTTTTATAACGATCTGTTTAAACGTTACGGCTATGAACAAGAAGCACAAGAAATTCAAGATCTATTTTTGAGCGGTAAGAGAGACGAAGCTTTCTCCAAAGTGCCCGATGACTACATCGATCGAGCGAGCCTGACAGGCGATGAGGGCAGAGTTCGCGAGCGCATCGAGGTCTACAAAGAAGTCGGAGTTACTTACCTCAACATTGATATTCCTGCGGACACAGAAAATCCTCTCGAAGTAATTGAGAAAGTCAAAGCCTGGGCGGAGTAAGACATCATGAGTCGAGCTAAAGCCAATGAGCGGTTTAGCTCCGCCGCCGTCCTTTTAGGTCTGGAACCGGACATAACTCGATTCCCACAAGACACACGGACAGCGGCGCAGGCTGCCGCGGCTTTGCGCTGTGAACTGGGCCAGATAATCAAATCACTTATCTTTGCCTGCGAAGGACAACCAGTCTTAGCTCTGACCGCTGGCGATCGACAGGTAAATACAGAACTATTGGGCGTTTTAGCTGGTGGGAAAATAGAAAAAGCTGAGGCTGAGATTGTCCGTAGAGCTACCGGTTTCGCTATAGGCGGTGTTCCACCATTTGGCCATTCCAGCCGACTTTCATGCTTCATTGACCAGAGCATTTATCGATACGAAATTGCGTGGGGAGCAGCTGGCACTCCCGACACAGTGTTCCCTGTCCGGACAGATCGACTCGCAACTCTGAGCGATGGACAAATTGTCGAATTTACCAAGTGAATAGAGCGGCGCTTGTACGTTGTGACTCATCTCGCCCTAATGTCTGAGCATGCCTGCGCATCAAACAACAATCATTCCCCGCTTCGGGGAACTTGACCCCTATAACCACGTCAACCATGCCGCCTACGTAGCGTATTTCGAGGCGGCGCGTTGCGTAGCACTTGATGACATAGACATGTCACTGTCGGACCTAAGCGAGCGAGGTCTCCAAATAGTGGTCACAAAATTAGAAGTAAAATTTCGTGAACCAGCGACCGCTCGAGATTCACTCATTGTTGAAACCTATGTCGACGAGATGAAACGAGTTAGCTCAACATGGAAGCAACAAATCATGAGAGAGAGCGATAGTCGAACTCTTGTGCAGGCTGAACTTACTCTGGGGGTATGTGATTCCCAAGGAAAGCCAACGAAGCCGCCCGCCGACCTGAATGAATCTCTGTCCCGTCTATCCAATGACGCTGCCTAGCTGTAAGGCAGCTATCGGTAGCAACCTGACGTCAAACCACAGGTGATAGTCCGCCGTCGATATTTATAGATGCTCCAGTTAGATAGGAGGCTGCGTCGCTTGCCAAGAAAAGAGCGAGGTTCGCAAATTCCTGAGCCTCACCCATCCGACCTATCGGAATCTTTGAAGCAATATTTTCGGTGAACTCTTCAAAAGTTTTGTCGGAATGATCGCGTTGCCATCGAGTAACCCACTGATGGCTGACCAGAAATCCTGTGTTTAGTGCGTTCACCAACACACCATCGGAGGCGAATTCGGAAGCCAATGCTTTCGTCATCGCCATACCTGCAGCGCGCGCTACCGAAGTCGGACAACTAGCAGCCCCGGGTGCTTTTGCCGCAGTGTTCAACGTATTGATGACCCGACCCCACTGCTGTTTGCGCATATCGGGAATACAGAGTCGGCATAGCTGAGCGGCAGAGAAGAATTTGAGATTGAAATCTTGAAGCCAATCTTGATTGCTCACCTCAAGAAACGGTTTTGCGTTCGAAGTACCGGCGTTGTTAACGAGAATGTCTACTGAGCCAAAAAATGACACTGCTTCAGCATGTGCTCGTTCAGCTTCTTGCATATCGCTGATATCGGCGGAAACTCCTAAAAACTTTCCCGACGGACGAATAGCGGTTAGCGATGAACATGTCTCGGCTAGAACATCTACTTCGCGGGCCACGATGACCACATCTGCCCCAGCATGAGCAAATGATTCGGCCATAGCACGGCCCAGCCCTCTGCTCCCTCCAGTAATAAGTGCTCGACGGTCTTTGAGATTTATCTCCATAGCCCGAAGCTACAACTGGTGATCTATAGATGTCAGTGACCCCAGCGAATCAAGCCCTCTTGCATGCAGGTTGCCACTAACTCCCCACTGACGTTGAAAAAACGGCCACTAGCGAGCCCTCGACTTCCCCCGGTGGTTTCCACGCGTTGCTCATATAAGAGCCAATCATCAGCGTTTGCTTGCCGATGAAACCACATTGAGTGATCCAAACTTGCGCCTGTTAATCGATCATCTTGCCAGCGATAACCGTGAGGTAATAAGACATGATCAACCAGCGTTGCATCTGCGATGTAGGCAAGAGCTGCCTCCTGTAGACGACGATCTTCACCTATAGGTTCATTGATTCGTATCCACATTAATTGAGGCTCTGTAATTGAAATACCCTCAGGCAAATCTGGAGGATTGATGTAGAGAATGTCCATCGGCCTGGATCTCCCATGCCATGGTCCGATGGATTCCACTGATTGAGATTCCCAGTAGTCGTAGTAGGACATAATTTTTTTATCCGGCCCGGGAACATCGAAATACGCCTCGGGAGACCACTCCAACCCATCTTCAGTTATCTGGAAAGACAGAGTGCTTCTAAAAAGCTCGAGCCCTGATTGGTAAGCCACAACTTGGCGAACGCTGAAGCTACGACCATCTCGGACCTCCTCAACACGCAACTCCGTCAATGCGTCAACGTCGCCTGGCCGTAAGAAGTAAGAGTGAGACGAATGAACTGATTTTTCGGCATCGACACTCAACTGAGCGGCTCGCAACGTATGGGCTAGAAGCTGACCCCCGAATGTCCTAGGCCCACCTTCAGGGGCAGCGGGAGCTATGAATTCATTATTTCCAAGGGACTTAATCTCCATG
>CAJWBN010000147.1 GCA_913020735.1 uncultured Acidimicrobiaceae bacterium | reverse complement strand
TGGCGATAGTTCGAGTAGTTCCGCCTGCTTGCGCAACAACGAGTTGTGCATCCAGTGCAAGGAATAATGCCGGAAGTTCCGCGGCCGGGTCTGCGTGACAAAGACTCCCGCCGATAGTCCCCCTAGTCCGAGTACCAGGGTGCCCGACGCTGTCGATAACAGCGTTCATAATCGGAACATGCTCACAAAGAAGTTCATCTGAACCCATCTGATCCTGTCGCGTCATAGCCCCTATATGGATGTAATCGTCCGACGAATAGACGCCTGAAAGTTCCTTGATCTTGTTCAGGTCGATGATGTCGGATGGTGCTGCTAGGCGCAGCGACATCATCGGCACAAGACTTTGCCCCCCCGCAAGGAAACGTCCATCTTCGCACTTCGTATAGAGATTTAGCGCTTCGTCGATTGAGCCGGGAAGGTGGTAATCGAAAGCGGCTGGTTTCACCGAGGAGACACTACATTAGACTTCACGCTGGCTTAACGCCGGACTTGACGAAGGAGTCAACGTCAACACTCAGTTTTCAATCATGCTTAGTAGTCAGGTCCCGCCCGAAGAAACGGTGGGCCTTGCGCAGCTTGTCGAAGAAACTGGGTTTAAGCGCCTTTGGCTTACCGAGGACTACTATCGCAAGGCTGGGTTTGCGTCGTGTGGGGCGGTATTGGGAGCGACATCTGAGTTGTCTGTAGGCCTCGGTGTTGCCTCAATCTATATGCGTCACCCAACGGTGCTGGCAATGGAAATAGCGACCCTGCACCGCATGTTCCGTGGCCGATTTGAAGTTGGGTTAGGACTTGGGAGTCCTAGAGCGCTTAAGAGTTCCAAACGGATGCCCGAGTCCAAGATTGACTCAGTGCGGGGCCGGGTAGAGCTAATCGCCAAACTGGTTGCTGGAGAACAAGTCAGCTGGGGTGATTTCGTCGATACGGTTGGCGACGCTCGCCTGCAATACCCCGATGACTCGAATGCAAAGATGTGGTTGGGCGCTGAAGGGCCCCAGATGCTGGCTCTCGCTGGAGAGTGTGCTGATGGTGTTGTTCTTTCAGCGTTCTCCACTCCGCTCTATCTCGAATGGGCGATGGGCGTCCTGCATGTTTCGGACCCATGTCCAAGCACTCTTTACCTGCATACGAGTGTCCATGAGGAAACAAAGTTTGCTGCTGAGACTGCCGCATCAATCCTGATGGCGCGGATTCAGGCGGGGTACGTGTCATCGTCGATGCGTCGAAGTGGCTATTGGGATGTGGTCCGACCCCTCTTGGGGGCTTCCAGCGATGTAATCAAGCCGTATCTGACTGAAGAAATGGTTTCGGCGTTCGTGGTGTTTGGTACCCCAGATGAGTGCCGACAGAAGCTCCAAGTTTTCGAGAACACCGGTGTCGATGAGATTGCGTTGGTTCCCAATATGGGAAATGATCCAGCACGGTTGGGAGAAGCGGTCAGCGAGTTGAGCGATGCGCTGGAAGTTTGAGAGTGAAACTCAGGCAGTAGGCGATGGTTGAACCTGTCATTAGATTTCAGGCTCACACTTGCATTACCGAAGCGGCTTATTCGTTCAGTGAAGTGGCACAGAATTAATCGTTTGGACTGTTCGTTTTCGTGCGCTGAGGCTCAGGAAGCGATTGTGCGAATAATGACCGCGACTGCGCTGAGTGAGGCAACACTCAGAATAATTACGCGAAATCGATCGATAGAGATCCTTGGCCTTAGAGCTTTACCTAAGAGCAGCCCTAAGAACATCCCGGGCGCGAGTGCTACTGCAAGCGCGAATTGACGAAATCCAAATCGTCCATCTATGGCTAGAAAAAGCAAGATTGCAGGGGTTACTAGCAACATAAAACTGGCCAATGTTCCCCTAATTGTTCCAGGAGGTCGGTGTCCATGGAAGACAACGAACATCGGGCCTGGTAGCGCCGCAACGGTCGAGGAAAAGGCTGTAGCGGTACCTGCTATGTAGTCAGAGATTGTGCCTGACGGAGGTTTAAGACCACTTAGCTGCAGGGCCACGGCTCCAAGAACGAAAAAACTTACAAGAAGTGACAGCGTTTTGACATTGGTGAAAGAGAGAACGACTGCTCCTAAGCCCAGGCCGAGCGGGGCACCAAGTAGAGCCCTTTTCCAAGCCAGGACATGAGTTGATTGTCTATCTGCTACAGCATTTCGAACGTTCACGACCATAGCCATCGCCAACATAGGGCCGGGTAACAGCTCTGGCTCAATAACTGTCAATGCAGGGCCAGCTACTAAACCGGCACCTATTCCTAGAGTTGCTTGGACCCCGCCGCCGACTGCTAAGAAGACAAGCGCTAGCAAATAGTCGGCAATAGACATCGCATTAGGGTGCCTGGTGAAATCATTAGATCCTCAACGGGCATATAGCCCTACGCTAGAGATCGTGGCAAACAATCAACTGAACGTCGTGCTTACCGGCTTCATGGCGACCGGGAAATCTACTGTCGGACGCGAACTGGCGTCTAGACGATCTTTGAACTTTGTAGATACGGATCAGCTAATCGTTGATCAACATGGGCCCATAGAACAGATTTTCTCATCGCAAGGAGAAGAGGCCTTTCGGGAAATGGAGCGTGTTGTAGCTAGAGACCTTCAGGCAAGGGAGGGTCTAGTAATAGCCACAGGAGGCCGAATGATGCTTGACGATTACTGTGCTACCGCTCTTAGCTCAAATGGTCATGTCTTCTGTCTGACGGCCTCCGTCGAAGAGATCCAGCGAAGATATTCTTCTGATCGGACTGGCGCAGTGCGCCCTTTGCTTGCGGATAACGATGAGACGAAGCTGCGCCAACTATACGAAGAACGATCCTCCGCCTATGCCCAGTTTCAACAGGTGAAGACAGACGGAAAATCGGTGCCAGAAGTCGTGGAACAGATCGAGCTAGCTCTTGAGAATATGTGAACCGAACTTCGGTAAGGGTCTGAATCCTTTTCAGGATTAAGAGCTGACTGATTGCTGCTTGAATCAAGTAGCTCTGGATGAGGGCGTAGAAATAGGTAAGACTTTCGCTATGAGCCGGCCATCATCTACCACCTTTGATTTGGTTGTTGTTGGTGGAGGCGTAATTGGTTCTGCTGTTGCCTACCAAGTTGCTCGACGAAGCGACCTAAAAGTGTTGGTCGTAGACAAAGCGGCTGGACCGGCTACAGGGTCAACGGGAGCTTCCGTTGCAATATCCCGTTGCCGGTACACAGTTCCTGAGGTTGTCCGTCTCGCATACTGCAGCCAGTTGGCTTATCGATCTTGGGGGGATTTCACTGGGCTCGATGACCCCATTAGCGACTACACCCAGCTTGGAGCACTTTGGGTTTTCGACCGTTCCCAGAGTCAACTAGAAACCGAATACGAACGGCTTCGGGAAAACGGAGTCGCAGTAGACATGCTTAGTCGAGCAGAAGTTTTGAATCGGTGGCCGGAACTAGATCTTTGTGTCGAACCAATTGATTTTGGCGACTTAGAACAACATAGGTGCCGACAGGGTGACTCGTTCTTATTCGAGAACGAAGCAGGCATAGCTGACCCTGCTGGGGCAAATGCTGACCTTGTAGCTTCTGCTCAAAGGCAAGGAGCTGAAGTTGCCTTTGGAACCGGGGTGGCCGGCTTGGTCACTGACCAAGGTCGGGTAATCGGTGTTCGCCTAGACAACGGTGATGAAGTTCATTGCTCTCTAGTGGTCAACGCTGCGGGGCCCTGGTGCAACGAGATAAACCAAATGGCGGGTGCTCAAAAGCGTTGGACGCTTACCCCAACCCGAATCCAACTAATCTTGAGAGAATGGTCGGGCGCTGACCCTCGTCTCCCGATCACCTTCGACGGAAGCACCGATGGGTGTTACCGGATTGAAAGAAGCGGCAGTCAGATCCTTCTCGTATCGCCGGAGATCCCTGAGTTCATGGAACCGATCAGCGACCCCGATCATTTCGAAGTGAACCCGGATCGAAACTGTGTCGAAACCACTCTGGCCGCATTTCAACATCGGGTTCCGGGAATCAAACATGTAGGAACCAGTACCGGCTTATGTGGCTTGTACACCATTAACGAACAAGACAGCCACCCGATCGTAGGGCCGAGCGAAGTTGAAGGGCTATGGCTGGTTAATGGGTTTAGCGGTCATGGATTTAAACTCGCTCCTGGAATCGGCGCAATGGTCGCTCGCTCGATTACAGGCAATGATGCTCCATTCGATCCCGATGTAGACGATGACCTCTTTGCTCTTGATAGGGACCCATTAGCAACCTCGGGGGGAGTATTCGCTTAATCCCACTCGCTTTTGAGTTCACTCCATCTATCCGGATAATTTCGTTGCAGTTCAGACAATGTCATAGCCCAGGACGTTGGAACCCATCGATACCGAGACTCCCACATAACAGCGAGCGAATCTGGGCCCTTTGTCGGCACCAGATCAGCGTCTGTGGCTGATCTGAATGCGTCACTATCGGGGCCATGGGGGATGAAGGAATTGTGAATTGAAATTCCGCCTGGAACGAAACCCTCGGCTTTCGCGTCATAGACACCCTCAATTAGAGCCATCAACTCGCTCATCACATTCGAATGGAACCAGGGTGGCCGAAATGAATGTTCAGCCACCCGCCAGTGTTCCCGAAAAAGTATGAAATCAAGGTTGGCAGTGCCGGGCGTATCTGAAGGTGAGGAAAGAAGTGTCCAAATAGAGGGGTCAGGGTGGTCAAAAATCACTGGGCCTACTGCGCAGAACCGGCGCAGTTCATAACGATAGGGAGCCAAGTTCCCATGCCAGGCGACAACGTCGAACGGCGAATGATTGAGGTTGTTAGCAAATAAAGCACCACTGATTTTTGCAACTAATTTTGTTGGTCGATTTTCAGAGTCGTACTTGGCAACCGGATACTCGAAATCTCTAGGAAGAGCGTTTGCGTCTACTCCGAGTAGGCCATGCTCGGGAAGGCAGAAGGCAGCACCATAGTTTTCGCAGACGTAGCCGCGTGCTACCTGGTCCACTAGGTCGACAGAGAACTTTATCCCTCGTGGTATCACAGCTATTTGGCCGGGAGCTAAATCGAGGTGGCCCATCTCGGTACGCAGCAGTAAGCGTCCCATATATGGGGCAAGCATCAACTCCCCATCAGTGTTTACGAAGGCAGTGTCGCCCATAGATTTAGACGCAGCGAAATGATGAACAGCGCCACCACTTTGAAGTTCGCTGTTGCCGTTAGTAGCAACCGTCGCGAGACCTGTGAGCCAAGTTGCTTCGGGTGAAATTGGAGGAAACGGATCCCAGCGAAGTTGAGTTGCTGTTGGCATCCCTTCATTGTCG
>CAJWBN010000146.1 GCA_913020735.1 uncultured Acidimicrobiaceae bacterium | reverse complement strand
TTTCGTGGGAAACAGACTATGCAGCGATAGCGGCGGCAAAAAAACGGGCTGGCGGACAGCCGGGTGCCCCGGGTAAAAACCAAGGCACGCTTCTAGGGATGCCCCTCTTTCACGTAAACGGGTTGTTGGCTGTGCTGCTGTCTTCCTATCGAACGCAGCGCCGGGTGCTATGCATGTACAAGTGGGACCCAGAAGTGGCGTGTGACGTGATCGAAAAAGAACAGGTGACCGTGGTTGTTGCTACACCCGCGATGACAGGAGACCTCACGGATAAAGCGCGCGAGCTAGGACGGGATTTAGCGAGTTTAAGATCTGTAGGCGGCGGTGGTGCGCCAAGAGCGACTTCACAGGTCGAAGGTATCGATAAGCAGTTTAAAAACGCCACGCCGACCACTGGGTGGGGTATGACCGAAACCAATTCGATCGGTACCGGAATTTATGCTGAAGACTATCTGGAACACCCCCAAAGTTCTGGGCGCGTTTCGGTCATGTTGGAAATTGCCGTGGTAGATACGGAGGACAACTTTCTTCCAGCAAACGAGCGCGGCGAACTATTGGTCCGTGGCACGTCTGTCATTCATGGCTATTGGAATCGACCAGACGCGAATGAAGACTCTTTCATGGGTGATTGGTTTAGAACGGGCGATGTGGCCTACATTGATGAAGATGGATATCTATTCATCGTGGATCGCATCAAGCAGTTGATCATTCGTGGTGGTGAAAACATCGGCTGCGGTGAAGTAGAAGATGCGTTACTTGATCATCCTGACGTCGTCGAGGTAAGCGTGTACGGAGTACCCGATGAACGCCTCGGTGAGAACGTCGGCGCAACGATCTTTTCGAAAAGTGTGTTGGAAGAAAGCGCGCTTCGCGAGTTCTTAGAAGCACGTTTAGCGAAATTCAAGATCCCACACTATGTCAAAACCACAACGGATGCTTTGCCTCGAATTGCTTCAGGAAAAATAGATAAGCGCGTACTTCGTCAAGCGCATCTCGATGAGCTTGGTATTGACGCATAGGAGATCCGGTACTTTGCTGATCGAAAATGTCAAGAATTGCGCTGAGTCGCCCTGTGAAAGGTTGCAGGTCAGCGTAAGAATTCGTTAACGCCTAACAACAGGGGACAAAGATGCCAGAACAGAGAGGTTATTACGGAAAGCCCAGAAAGTTTTATAGCTGGGGCTATGAAGGAGAAGAGATTACACCTGCCGAGGTCAAGAAGATGGCCGAACGTGTGGGCGAAAGACTGGGTATCGACACCCCTGAAGTATTGTCTGACCCCACAATCGATGAACTCGAACTGCCAAAGTCGAGGATTAAGATTCCAGATTCTCTGTCGTACTTTGTAACAGGCGATAAGTGGGATCGTGTCATGCACACCTATGGCAAGAGCTTTAAGGACATGACACGAATCTACAATCGGGACTTTGAAAATCCCCCTGATGTGGTGGCTTATCCTGCAGATGAAAACGAAATTTCGTCGCTGTTTGACTGGTGTGGGGAAAATAACTATGCCGCCATCCCATTCGGCGGCGGATCGAGTGTGACCGATGGCTTCAGCCCGCCTGAGGATGGAGAGTACGCAGGATCTGTATGTATTGACCTTGGGAATATGAACAAGGTTTTAGAAGTCGATCCGGTTTCTCGCACTGCGTTAATTCAAGCCGGCACGCTCGGTCCCTCATTAGAGGACCAGCTCAAGCCACATGGCTTTACGCTGCGACATATTCCTCAGTCGTGGGAGTTTTCTTCTTTGGGTGGCTGGATCGCGACACGGTCTTCGGGTCACTACGCGACCAATCTCACACACATTGATGACATGGTGGAAACGTTACGTGTGGTCACGCCTTCGGGCACGGTGCAGAACCGTCGATTACCGGGTTCAGGCGCCGGACCGGATCCCGATCGTTACTTCATCGGTTCAGAAGGTACATTGGGGATCATCACTGAGGCTTGGATGAAGCTGCAAGGACGCGTGGCGTTTCGCGCAAACGCATCCATCGCGTTCGATACGTTCTATGGCGGAGCGGAAGCGATTCGTCAAATCACGCAAGCGGGTTTGTACCCAGCCAACTGCCGCTATCTCGACGAACAAGATGCGCGTTTCTATGGTGCGGGTGATGGCAAACACTCAATGCTGATGCTTGGCTTCGAATCAGCAGACCACTCGGTGGATGCGTGGTTAGAACGAGCAGTTGAAATTTGCCAGGACCATGGCGGTAAAGTGCAATCAAAGGCTGGATCCAAAGATAATGCACTGGAATCAAGCCGTAGTGGTGCCCAAGGTAACTGGCGAGATCAGTTCCGATATCTACCTCGTCTTATGCACACTCGTGCAGCGATGGGGATTGTTAGCTTCACGTTCGAAACTGCATACACATGGGATAAGTTTGAGGCAGTGGATACTGAGATCCTTAAGCGTATGCGGCAAGCTCAGAAAGACATCATGGGTGGTGGCGTCGTTTGTCGACGATTCTCATTCTTGTATCCTGATGGTCCTGCCCCTTACTACTCTGTCGTCGCCCCCTCCACACTTGATCGAAGCTTGGAAGACTATCAAGCGCTTTCGGATGTGGCTTCAGACGCAATCTCAGAGCTTGGTGCAACCATTACTCACCACCATGCTGTCGGCAGGAGCTTCCGGCCTTGGTTTGATAAGGAAGTTGATCCAATTGTTAGGAATATGATGGCAGCCGCTAAGAATGAGGTAGATCCTAACTGGATCATGAATCCTGGCTTGCTGTTGGATCGACCCGCGCACTTCAAGATCGTTGGCTAGTTAGAAAAGGTCTCCTGCCGTGATTGATCTCTACTTCTGGCCAACACCCAATGGATACAAAGCGTCCATTATGTTGGCCGAAGTAGGCCTGCTAGGGAATGTGGTGCCTGTAGACATCACGGCGGGAGATCAATTCAAATCAGAGTACCTAGCGATTAGCCCCAACAACAAGGTTCCGGCGATCGTGGATCATGAAGGGCCCGGTGGCAAGCCCATCGCGATGTTTGAGTCCGGTGCCATCCTCATCTATTTGGCGGAAAAAACTGGCCAACTGTTGTCGCATGACCCTGTCGTTCGGCTAGAAACGCTGCAATGGCTAATGTTTCAAATGGGTGGGCTAGGTCCGATGCTGGGGCAGGCACATCACTTCAGGGAATACGCACCAGAGCCAATCGACTATGCAATTCAGCGATACACTGACGAGGCTGCGCGCCTGTATCAAGTGCTTGAAAAGCGGCTTGGGACAGTCGAGTACTTGGCGGGTGAGTACTCGATCGCTGATGTGGCTACGTTTCCTTGGATTCGGACGAGGAAGCTACATGGTCAAGACTTGGCTGAATATCCAAACGTTAATCGTTGGTATCAGGCAATCAAGGTGCGTTCCTCAGTATCCGAAGGCTTGTCGGTTCTCGCTGAGAGCAAGCAGTGGAAAGCTCAACCGGGCACACCCGAATGGGAATCCATGTTTTCTAGCGGCAAGCAATGATAGAGCGGGCATCGGATGAAACTTTCCCCAACAGATGCTGCGTTTATCTACATGGAGACCGCCAGTACTCCACAACACCTCGCTAACGTATGTGTAGTGGATGGACATTTCACTGCAGAAGATATGCGTCTTCGACTGGAACAGCGCGCGCACTTACTTCCTGCATTTAGGCGAAAGCTGCTTTTTGTACCCTTCAACCTGGATCACCCTCGATGGGTGGACGATCCCGACTTCGACTATGCGAATCATATTCGTGAGCATAGATTACCGGAAGGTAGTTCCCTCCAGGATGCGCTGGATTTTGCGTCTGAACTCAACGAACCACTCCTAGATCGGGCTCGGCCGTTGTGGCGGATTGAAGTCATACACGGACTCAAAGATGTGACTATCTTGCTCCACTCTGCGCACCACTGCTTGCTCGATGGTGCTTCCGCAGTCGAAATCGCGATGACGTTATTCGATTTCTCGGCTGAACCGGAGGATATTCCTGACGCACAAGTTCTTGAGGTTGAGGATGCCCCCAGTGCTGCCCAGCTCTTGAGCGAAAGCATGGCCGCATACTACAAAGTATGGTCCGAACCACCTCAACTTCCAGATGCTGACACGCAAGCTGAGCTGACCAAAGCCAGTCAGATAATGTCGGAGTTTGTCTCCAAACCGGCAATAACGCCTTCATTTAACATGACGCCAGTCGGGCCAAAGAGAAAACTCCGTTTTGCCGAATTCGAGTTTTCGGATATCAGAAAACTCCGGGAACTGGGTGGCACTGTTAATGATATTGCGCTGGCCATCGTGACCGAAGCCGTCGCGCGTTATTTGAAGTCGATTGGTGAACAGGTGGATGGGCAACACTTTCGATTAATGTGCCCAGTCAATGTTCGTACCGAAGATGAAAAAGGCAGTTTGGGGAATCGTATCTCTGCCGTGTATCCATATCTTCCAGCGTCTCCGATGGGCGCATTAAAGCGACTCGATACCGTAATCGCCGAGATGCTGAATCAAAAAGACAAAGGTAACGCCCAAGCGCTCGCGCTGGTCGGTGAGATGATGGGTGGCCTTTCTCCGGTGGCCTTTGCGGCATCACAGCTTGTTGGAACTCAGTTTGATTGGTCGTCATTTGCAGCTGCAAATCCGTCTCCAGTGCAGCAGCCGGTAACAGGATTCCAGCAACCGAATTTTGGTATTAACTTTGTTTGTACTAACGTGCCTGGTGTCCAAGTGCCTCAGTTCGTAGAGGGGTGTGAAATTCGGCAGCAAGTACCTTTAATGGTCTTGAGCGGAAATCTGGGATTGGCGGTCACGATTACTACCTACAATCAGAGTTTGTACATTGGGTACAACTACGACCCCAGAATAGTCGCTAATGGAGAATCATTGGTTGAGCATACGTATGAGATCGCCGGTGAGTTACGCGAGGCGCTCAAAGAAGACGAAATGGTTGGTATATGACGAGGAGAATCATGTGAGCAGTGTTGGTCTTTCCGAAGGGGTAAAAAATGATATAGCCGAAGCGATCCGTGTGCATTCTCCGATTCCTGAGATAAACATCCAACTCGATCTAGCCGAAGCCTATCGAGTACAACATGAGATCACAGCTTTGCGTTCACCCGAGGGAACCGATGGCATCAAAGCTGGCGTGACGGCTAAAGCTGCACAAGAATATTTTGGACTTGAGCACGCGCTGATTGCGAGCTTATATGCCAGCTCTCAGCATGATGCCGCTGCCAGTCTCCCGTATGTTCCCGGTCGAAAATTGGAGTGCGAGTTGGCCGTCAGGCGAATAGGGAAAATAACGGGTCTTTTCTCGTGTTGCCAGGCGTATGGCAGGAGT
>CAJWBN010000145.1 GCA_913020735.1 uncultured Acidimicrobiaceae bacterium | reverse complement strand
ACAACTTCGCCGAAGATGGGATGTTCAAAGTTGATACCGAGGTCAACATCTTGAAGTGCTTCAACCAACTCATCAAGGCGTTTCCTACTTGAGGTCAGAGGGCTTTCTCCGGCCCACGAACCATCTTGATAGTCGACTGGTTCGACACCTATAGCTCGATTTTTGAGATTGACCATGACGCCAATCGCGTGCGACGCACAATCCATCATCTCCCAACCGTCGCAGCAGGTTTGCTTACTCCACGCTCCATCGGGAACACGCGCCACCACCGCGTCAAACAGATGAGCGCACCTAATCAGATGCCTCGCGCCGTCCTTAGACATAGTTACCTCTTCGCACTTTCCACCAGTTAACAGAGGAAGAGCTTAGACAGGAATTAGGGCTTCCTAACCAAACGATAAGCAAAAACCTAGAGCGAGTACCCACACGTGATCCGAGAAGCCCTGGGTGTATCTATCGACTCAACTATCCGACTTATAGAAGAGGACGCCATCCTCAACCAACATTTGGTACTCCTCGTGGCTACGTCCGGCGAGCTCACAAGTCACGTATTGGTTGTCTTCGCCGAGTCGACGTGTCACCAGTGGAGCGTCACCGGGAGTTTCGGAGAACTTGATCGGCATACCTGGTACCAGCACTTTTCCGAGCACATCGTCGTCAACCCATCGCACGGCGCCAGCTTCGTGAAGGTATGGATGTTGGGCGGCTTCGGCCAGCGTTAACACAGGCGCAGACGGCACTCTGTGTTCCTCAAGGAGGTTTACGATGTCGTCTCGATGTGGTTGCGCTGCGAGCCACGTGGCGATGAGGTCGTTCAATTCATCTCGATTGGCGACGCGATCGGGGTTAGATGCGAATCGAAGGTCCTCAAAAAGATCAGGTCGTCCCATAGCTTCAGTCAAGCGTTGCCACTGACCGTTGTTAACTGCTGCGACGGTGACGTAACCATCACCGGTCTCAAATACGCCAACACCGCCGACCACCGGATGGACGTTGCCTCTTCTGGTGGGCTCGCTTTCGCCACCCGACACCGACCACTCCTGCCAGTTCACCTCGTGTGCCGTGGAGTAAGCATCAAGCAGTGATACCGATACTTCTTGGCCCTTACCTGTTCGCTCTCGATGGAATAGTGCTGCAGCGACCCCGCCAAAGGCATGAACGCCAGCAAGAACATCTCCTGGTGATATCCCGGCAAGAATTGGTGCTCGATCCTCATAACCCAACATGTGTAGTACTCCAGCCCACGACTGGGCGATGGGGTCGTATCCGGGTTGTTGAGCGAGCGGCCCTTCTCGACCGAATGCTGACATGTTGCACATGACGACGCGAGGGTTAGCTGCCGATACGACGTCGTATCCGAGTCCAAGTCGTTCCATGACACCGAGGGCAAAGTTCTGAATAACGACGTCCGCATTAGGTACGAGGTCTAGAACTAGTGCAGTTGCTCGAGGGTCACGTAGGTCGAGACACAAAGATCGTTTTCCTCTGTTTTGCTGTACGTGATATCCAGAACGTGTTCCACGTAGACGCGGGAGGGATCGACTGGGGTCGCCCTCTTCGGCAAATTCGATCTTGATCACCTCAGCACCCATCTCAACGAGAAGCTTGGTGGCTGTGGGTCCAGCTAAGACTTGTGAAAAGTCGAGTACCCGAATTCCGTTAAATATTCTCTCCACGACTAGACATCATGTCTCATCATCGAGGAGTGATGTCGGGTCGATTGTTAGACGGGTTCGGTTGTGACGGCTGTGGCGTACGCGAGGATCTCCGATGCACCGTTAGCAACAGCAGATGTCATAAACCTGAGGTTCACCAATGCGTCAGCACCGAGTTCGACAGCTTGCTCTTCCATTCGAGAGAGCGCCTCAGCTCTTGCCTCGACAAGCATGTCTGAATAGCTCTTCAGCTCGCCGCCTACGAGTGACTTGAGGCCAGCACCAATGTCCTTGCCAATGTTCTTTGTTCTAACGGTCGAACCTACAGCCACACCCTTGATAGCGGTGATTCGGCGGCCTGGCAGCGTTTCAGTTGTAGCAATATCCATAGTTGGACCCCTTTAGTCTCTCTACTCGTCTACATAGCAACGATCATAAGAGCTTGCCTATGGACTATCGCGTATTTGCCCTCCGTCCTACCCTGGAGCGACAGACGCAACCGATTACGTACACTTTTCAGGCAACGCTTACTGCTGCTGGCTCCAACGGATCAAACCTTGTTGCATACATGTAGCTAAAAGTTGTCCGTCAAGGATCTAAGAGTCACCTGGAGGCCAACTTTTTCAGCGCTCCATATTCTTGGTGTTGGTTTTTTAGGCGTTAATCAAGACGATGAGCATTACCGAAGCACCGAGCATCGCAAAGGTGTTGAGGATCAAATAGACAGGGAAAGGCGCTTTGGAGAACTGTTGACCGAACGTTGTTGAACGCAGGTCGTCGTTCATGTCAGCACGCATCGCAGAAATATCCATAATCGCGCCGTGGGAACCAAACCACAGAAACAAGCCGATAACAGCGACAGCTATCGATAAGGCCAACTCGGCGTTGTCACTCAACTGACCCCAAGAAGTCGCGACAGCGACCCCAACAACCATCAACACAAGACACTTGATACATACGAAGAGCATCTCCGCTCGATGTTCGATCCAATTACGAAGCTCACCTTGCTCCATGACATCTCCATTTCTGCATACGCCGAAACTGACTGTACCCAAAGACTTGTCTTTTGTCGGTTTTAGATCCCGTTTCGCCGCTCGAAAAAGCACCACATCTACTTATGAGAGTCGGATCCGTAGGGGCTGCTGAATTGATGAAATAACTGTTCCTTCAATCGGAGGAACCGGTCCAAGAGCTTCGAAGGTCTGGTGCTTAGCCAACAACGCATCGAGAGCAAGGCGGGCTTCAAGGCGGGCTAGGTGAGCTCCCAGGCAATGGTGGAGGCCCCATCCGAAGGTCAGGTGTGGATTCGGGTCACGGTCGAGCATCAGTTCCTCGGGATTAACGAAGACATCAGGGTCGTGGTTGGCAGCTGCGACACATAGCAAGACGTTGTCGCCTACCGCAAACGTCTGCCCTCCCCTTTCGTGCTGAATCGCGACCTTTCTGTACATGCTCCGCGTCGGTCCAAGCACACGAAGAAACTCTTCGAGGGCAGCTTCTGTGTCGCTGACCCTTAATCGTTCAATGAGGTCAGGCTGACTGGCTAATAAGCCCATTGTGTTCATCAGCAAAGACGTTGTCGTTTCATGACCGGCGAACAAGATCAGAGTGCATGCACCAACTAGTTCAAGATCAGACAGCTCGTCGCCCGCTCCGTCTACCAGCAGGGTCATTAAGGTTCCAGAGGGTTCAGAGCGTTCGCGGTCGATCAACTCTTGGAAGAAGTCACTGAATTCCCCGGCCGCCGCCATTGCTTGCTCCGGCGCCGTTACGTGTGGGTCCGTGGCAAATACGATTGTCGCCAAATCATCGGACCATTTTTGAAACCGGTCTCTTTCATCTGCCCGGACCCCTAGGACCTCTGCAATCACCCAAGCCGGAAGCGGTCCAGCAAAGTCTTTTCGAACGTCGATCTCTTCGGTCAAACCGTCGACAATCTCTTCTACGACTCGACTGACAGTCTGCTGGAGGTTCGCAACGCGCCTTGGGGTAAAGACATTACGTAACGGATCTCGGAGGTGGGTATGTAGCGGCGGGTCACGAAACACCATCCATCCGCCTAAGAGTTCAACCACTTTCGCGAAACTCGACGGGCGATGCTGCGCTACCCGTTCTAAAGGCGTGACTCTGTCAGCGGAAAGTAAATTCCCGTCGCGGAAAGCTTCGCTGAGTTCGGCATGACCGAGAATGACCCATGCTCGGTGGGCATCGCTCCATTGCACCGGTCCTTCATCACGGAAACTCGCCCAATAGTTCGAGGGATTATCAGTGCTCGCAGGGTCGTTCAGGTCAATGCCGGTCACTCAATCGATCCTAATTCGACGAAAAAATGAGCGACCTCTAAACCAGATTTAACTTCTTCGGTTGTTCATCCAAACTTTTTTGCCCGCTGGTCCAGAGCTGCGTGCATTCCTTGTTCGCGGACAATTTTGAAAAAATCTACGTAGGAATCGCTTTGGTGAAAAAACGTATCTAGATCTGCAGTGCTATAAGTCGAAGCTAAAAGGCCCATGTTTTCGAACCAGCGATTCGTCGCAAGCTTCGATACACGAAGACCAACTTCTGCCGTTCGTGCCGCATCGCGGGCCATTGCCATTGCAGCCGAACCGAGTTCTTCAGAGGGAACCACCTGATTCACAAGACCGATACGTTCAGCCTCAATGCCGTCTATCAGTTTTGCGGTAAACAACAATTCTTTCGTCTTGCGCATCCCGATAAGGATGGGCCAAAACGACAGCGTGACTGGGATTCCAAGATCTCGCCCTGCTGGGTGCCCAAATTTAGCGTTTTCAGCTGCGACAACTATGTCTGCCATCGCGAGCAACTCACCTGCCCCCGACAAGCAGACCCCCTGCACTTCAGCAATAATCGGTTTCGGAAACTTCCACAGACGCAACCAATATTCAAGAATTTCTGTTACGTCTTCGCGATCTTGAACCGCGTCGACCGGGCCGTCGAAATCTGCGCCGTATTGACTCAGAATCCAGTCATCCGGAGCTAGGTCATACCCCGCGCAGAAAGACCGGCCCGCTCCCTTTAGTAGGACTACTTTGACATTTGAGTCATCTTTGGCCTGTTCAAAAGTGGCTTCCAACTCGTTGAGCAAGCTTCTACTCATTGCATTGAGTTTTTCGGGTCTGTTGAGCGTGATGGTCCCTATTTTGTCTGAAACCTCATACAGAATTTGAGTTGAGCCTGGAACAGAATCTTCGGTGGTTTGTGACATTCCACGAATTCCACCAGGAAATGTTGATGCGAGCAAGACCAGTTCAAAATGCTGTCTCCTTGAGCAGCTTGAGACACAAATCAGTTCGTCGAGTTCCACAACCCGACTAGCCGCTTTTCCTGTCTGTCTTTGAGTTCGCGCAGAACTAGCCTGTTATCGAACTGTTGGAGCTTGCTTCAACTCGGTTACGCCCAAGGGACACCTTCGTAGGGGTCGCGGACTAACTTTCTCGCTACCACCATCCGATGTACTTCATCTGGTCCGTCATACAGGCGGGCGTAGCGAGCTTCTCTGTACATAAATTCCAAAGGCGTGTCGGCGGTAACACCCATCGCTCCGTGGACCTGGATAGCGCGGTCAACAACGTTGTGGAGCATTCGTGCTCCCCAGAATTTAATCAGACTGATTTCCGTGCGGGCTTCGCTGCCTGAATCGATCGCTCGCGCTGCGTCAAGAGTCATCATCCGAGCTGCTTGAATTTCTGCGGCTGATTCAGCGATCATTGCTTGGATGTCGCCTTTTTCGGCGAGGTAACTGCCGTGGGCGTAGCGCGTTTTTGCTCTCTCACACATCAGCTCAAATGCTCGTTGTGCTTGCCCTAACCAACGCATGGAATGAAAGATCCGTCCAGGGCCCAGTCGCTTTTGCGCTATATGGAAGCCTTGGCCGCGTCCACCAAGAAGGTTTTCGTAAGGGACTCGAACATCGTTGTAGTTGACCTCAGCTTCATCTCCTTACGAACGGTAATGAAAAATATTTTAAGCCTTGCGAATTCTGACGCTTCAATAGTGATGCTCATCAAGCCCCAATTCGAAGCAACAAAACTAGAAGCTAGTAAATCTAAAG
>CAJWBN010000144.1 GCA_913020735.1 uncultured Acidimicrobiaceae bacterium | reverse complement strand
CGAGGATGCCCGCCTCGTCATAGAGCGCGTAGTCACTTACTCCTCGTCGGTTATATAGGACCTTGATGAATGGGTCTCTCACCATCTGATAGATATCTCGATCTCCGGTAACGATGATCGCTTCATCGCCATCGTCTGCTAACTCCGTAGCAAGCGTGGCCAACACATCGTCAGCCTCAAAACCAACTAAATCAACAGCTGGAATATTTAGCACCTTCAATATTTCGCGAACTACTTCGAACTGTTCGATCAGTAGTTCTGGCGTCGGGTCGCGTTGTGCCTTGTACTCAGGCAGCATTTCGTGACGGAATGTTGGTTCCGGTCGATCAAACGCGACCACCACTCCATCAGGCTCCTGGTCTTTAATGAGGTTGAGCAACATTGACGTAAAGCCGAATACAGCATTTGTTACTTGACCCGATGCCGTCGTCATATCAGTGGGCAACGCGAAGAAAGCCCTGTAGGTCAGAGAGTTACCATCGAGCAAAAGTACCTTGGCCACAATGGCAACACTAGGGGGCCAGACAGTTCAAGCGGATGACCTTTAAGTCCTAAACCAAAAGGCCTGGGTCACGGAAGTAAATCGCCAGAGATAATGCGATTAGCAACCTCAAGCATTGAAGACCTCTCACTCATGGCAGTTCTCTGAACAAATGTGAAAGCGTCAGCTTCTGCTAACCCGTGCTCGTCCATGAGTATTCCTTTGGCACGATCGACAGCTTTTCGCGCCTCTAACTTTTCTTCTAACTCTCGCACCGTGGCATCAAGTTGCATTATGTCTTCAAAGCGACCCAACGCTACTTCGATCGCTGACACAAGCTCCTCACGCTGAAATGGCTTAACCAGATAGGAGAGAACTCCGGCGTCACGGGCTTCTTCTATGAGACTTCGCTGGCTAAATGCCGTGAGAATGACTACAGCAGCCTTCCGTTGAGAAGACACTTCCCGAGCAGCTGCCAAACCGTCCATGCCCGGCATCTTGATATCGAAAATACAAAGATCGGGCGAATGCTCTTCAACCAGCTCGATGGCCTCATCACCGCGCCCTGTTTCGGCCACAACTAGGTATCCCTCGTCCTCCAGCATTTCGCGCAGATCGAGCCGAATGATGGCTTCATCTTCTGCTATGACAACGCGTTTAGACAACGGATTCCTTTGGGGTCGTGAGGCAAAGGACCTCAGGAGTGCGGTCTATAACCCTAGCGAATCTGATTGGGTTCTCTCCGCTACAAGACCACTATCAAGGATTCATCTGATCAAGCAGTAAATCTTGTGTTCCTTCCAACTGCCCGATGCTAACGATCAACTCATTTCGCTGTTGGCTCACCGCGTCAGCATGCCGCGCCGCGCGCTGATGGGTCCTTTCAGAAATAGGCGTTTCAGATACCAAAGCATGGATCCTGGCTGTCTCGGCCTCATCAGAAAAATGAGCATATTGCTCTTCTAGTAGAAGCAGTTCGGCGCGTAAACGTTTAATTTGTTGGCTTGTGCGACGAAGTTGTCGTTCAACAGATCTGATTGACATGGGCCAGAAAATCTAGCCGCCAAATCCGCTGTTTACTACACAGCCGCTCTAAGGCTTCTTCCCAACGCAGCGCGCAAGCGTGCCGGCAACAAAGTCTGTGACCTCTACATCAACAAAACCTGCTGAACTGAAATAGCCCTCACATTCGCCGCGCGTGTGGGCTCGACCTTCGCTACCGCAGACCAACTCGTTCATACCCCACATGGCGGCGTCGACTGGCCCCCGTCGGTCATTATCTAACATCTCGCCAATTAGGTGCATTTCTCCACCGGGTTCCAAAGCTCGAAAAGCCCGGGCGACAACACCTGCAATTACTTCAGCATTATAAATAGGGAGGTTGCTAGCCATAACGACGACATCCACAGGTGAGGGAAATTCCCCCTCGGTGAAATCTGCTCCGACAGTTCTGACGCGGTCTTCGACCCCGGCGTCTTTTATGTATTCCTGCGTAGCGACGACAACTGGAGGTAGGTCAAGCACAGTGGCGCTAAGCCCATCGAATTGCTCGACGCACGTAATGCTGTAAGCACCGGATCCGCCACCAAGGTCGAGTAAATGTTTACGGCTAGACAGATCAACAGATCGAACAAATCGCCTAGCTGCACCGAAACCAATACTTGAAGTCGCCTGATGGTACTTACGAGCAGATTCAACGGTTAACTCGTCATACATTCCAAGTTTTGTTGAAGCCGGAGCGCGCATCTTTTCGGTCATCTGAAACCACCCGGATACATCGGGTCGAGTGAACATCATCCAGGGACCCGCATACCGGTCCTTGCCTTGGACCAAATACGCCTCCACGTCAGGCGCATTGTGAAGTTCATCACCCTCCCAATCAAGGAGCCGAAGACTTAGAGCGCAAGAAACAAGCCTGTCGACGTCAACTGAACGTAATCCTGTTGCAGCAACTAAAGCTTCTTCTGTCCTACATCCAGCGCTTACCTGACTAAAAAGCCCAACGTCCAAAGCGGTGTACAAAACTGCGGAGGCGGTATACGCCCTTGCCATCTCTTGTAAACGCGTCGTGTCTATTCGATCTGCCATGTTTCATTTCCTCAACTATTAAGAATCCGGTCCATCTTCGACATAAAAATAATCCGGTTTGCCTAAGGCCCAATATTCACCCCACACCTGTTCCCCTCCAGCTACGTGAAAGGTCTCACCCGTCACGAAAGAAGCCGTAGTTGGTGCGCCAAGGAAAGCTACCGCCTGTGCAACATCTTGCACGTCGCCTAATCGTCGCTGCGGGTTGTGATCGAAAGACGAACGGGCTTCATCAGGGTAGTTAACCAATCCTGGACTTCGAACGACGCCAACAGCCACAGTGTTAATTCGTATTTCGTGGGGCGCCCATTCGACGCTGAGTGAAGCTGACAAACCTTCAGCCCCAGCTCGTGCTGCAGCAGTGTGAGGTATTCCAACTGATGCTCGTCCTGTGATTGTCCCGATATTCACGATAGAGCCAGCACGTTCTCGTTCGATCCATGACTGTGCTGCTTGCTGCATGACATACCACGGGCCATACAGGTTCGTCTCGACTACCGCAGCCCAACCTTTAGGCGATATATCTGTCGCCGGCGCTGCAAACTGTCCTCCCGCATTATTGACGACCAGGTCCAGCGCGCCAGATTCAGCCCAAACAGTGTCTATGAGCGCGGCCACCTCCTCAGGTTCGCGAACATTCGCCTGAACTGTTGCCACGTCGATGCCCTGACCAGCGAAGGACTCCCGCAGGTTGTCCAACTTAAGCTGGTCTCTGCCACACGCCACGACCCGAGCCCCAAGGCGCCCAAGCAGCATGCAGATTGCTCTTCCAATGCCACCTGCCCCTCCAGTTACTAGAACTACTTGGCCTTCGTATAGATCCTCCCGAAATCCATGAGGCAGGCAAGCCAATTCATTATCCGCCCAGGCGGAGTAGGGATCAGAGTTCATAGCCACACGCTAGATGCAACAACGGAAACTTTGCAGTCCAGCCGCAAGCGATTTGGTGCCCGGAGCGGGATTTGAACCCGCACGCCCGTGAGGGCAAAGGATTTTGAATCCTCCGTGTCTGCCATTCCACCACCCGGGCAACAAATGCTGAGGCTACCCGCCGAAACGACTATTCCTAAAGGTTCTTTGACGAGATTGCCATCATTCCCACCTAGCCACCGATGTTTCCCGTATTCTCTATCTTCAGCCATGGTCCATAAGTTTCGCATGACCATGTGAAACCTTTCGGGCCACAGAGCGGTCCAACTGTCAAGATAGTGACCGCCTAGGGAGGCTGCGTGCTGGCATTTACATTTCCTGGTCAAGGCTCACAAAAGCCCTCGATGGGTTCGGAGTGGGTTGAACATGAAAGTTGGGAACTCGTAGATGAAGCCTCTCAAGCATGTGGGCGAGACGTCAGCCAGCTCCTCCTTGACGCAGACGCTGAAGAACTCAAACAGACCCGAAATAGCCAATTAACGACTTTCGTTCTAAGCATGGTGGTTCTTGATGCCGTAGAGCGAACAGGGGTCGCCCCAAACCTCGCAGCCGGACACTCCTTAGGTGAGTACAGCGCCCTCTGTGCGAGCGGGGCCCTGTCCTTTGAGGATGCTGTCCGCCTCGTCGCTGAACGGGGGGAGGCCATGCAAGTAGCCGCCGACGAACAGGACGGAACGATGGCCGCCGTGCTTGGCTTAGACGATGACTTGGTGGTGACTGCATGCGCAAGAGTCGATGGGGACGTCTGGGTCGCCAACTACAACGCGCCGGGTCAGGTAGTGATAGCAGGATCCCCCATTGCAGTCGAAGATGCCGGCAAGAAAGCTAAGGAACTTGGCGCCAAAAGAGCCATGGGTCTTCCTGTTGGGGGCGCTTTCCATACTCCGTTTATGGCGCCCGCTAGGGATCGATTACGAAAGGCGCTAGGCGAAGTCGAAGTGAGGGCACCTGCCATACCGGTCCTTGCAAATGTCGACGCATCGGCTCGAACAGACGCCGAGGAGTGGCCTCAACTTCTGGCAAGCCAACTGTGCAGTCCCGTTCAGTGGAGACAAACTCTTTATGGGCTCCAAGAAATGGGTTGTTCTACATTCGTCGAGTTGGGACCCGGCACAGTCCTCACTGGCATGGCCAAACGCACGCTGAAAGACGCTAATACTCTGTCGGTAGCGACACCCGAAGACGTCGACACGCTGCTAGCTGCTGTTACTGACCTGGGGTCTTCCGGGCAAGCTGATAACGGCGCGGGTGAACACCTATATGTAACTGAACGACTAGTTGTCAGCCCATGTGCAGGAGTATTCGTTCCGAAACCGGGCCTAAGCGACAAACAACAAGTTGACGTAGGGGATGTGGTGGGCTGGGTAGCCGAAGAGGAAGTACGCTCACCTTTTGCCGGAATTCTCATGGAATTCATGGCTTTAGAGAGTGAGCGGGTAACAGCCAGACAGCCAATTGCATGGCTACGAACGAGGTAGGCAACCACCAATGACTTCAACACCTAAAGCCGGTGCCCGGATGCTTTCTGTTGGGACAGCGTTGCCAGAGAAAGTTGTCACAAACCATGACCTAGAGCAGATGGTCGACACCAGCCACCAGTGGATTGTTGAACGTTCCGGAATTCATGAACGTCGGATCGGTGGCACCACTGCCGGTCTTGCTGCTGAAGCCGCCCAAATGGCAATCGAAAGATCAGGCGTTGATCCATCAACTATTGACCTACTGATCCTGGCAACTACCAGCCCCGATCGTCAGGTTCCCGCGACAGCATCAACTGTTCAAGAACTTCTCGGGCTCCGTTGCGGAGCTATGGACCTGAATGCGGCATGTTCGGGGTTCGTATATGGCCTCATTGCCGCTCACGGCTTTATTCAGATGGGACACAGTCGGGTATTGGTAATTGGCGCTGAAACTCTGTCGCGAATCACAGATTGGACAGACCGCTCCACCTGCATATTGTTTGCTGACGGTGCAGGCGCAGCCGTCATTGAAAAAACTGACGGGCCAGGAGATTTGCATGGTTGGCACGTTGATAGCAACGGAGCTCTAGAAGAAGCTTTATTCTGCGATTTTGACGGCAAAATTGAAATGGCAGGCTTTCTGAAACAATAATATTTTTATTATAATGGGATACTCCATAAAAATTAGCTTATGACATTTGAAAGCAGATTTCGAAATGTAGTGAGAGGCGGTGCAGTTTTTTTTCTTGCGCCACTTCTTTCCGTAATTGGCTTAG
>CAJWBN010000143.1 GCA_913020735.1 uncultured Acidimicrobiaceae bacterium | reverse complement strand
AAGCCACCCGACCCCAATTCCCAGATCTAAGCGACCATTACTCAGACGGTCAAGACTTGCAATTTCTTTCGCTGCGATAAGAGGGTTGCGTTGCGGAAGAATCAGTATCCCTGTTGCTAAACGGATAGTGCTTGTAGCTGCTGCTGCAAAAGCCAGCCATATCAACGGGTCAGAATGGTCCAGTTGGCTCGTTCCTTTGAACAACCGTCCACCTTCGTCGTAGGGATATGTAGAGGCATACTGCACCGGGACCACTGCATGTTCAACAGCCCATATTGAATGGAACCCGACTTCTTCAGCAGTGCGCGCTAGCTCTCCTGCGGCAATTCCTTCCACATTCCCCATCAAATTCGCTGACATCAATCCGAATTTCATAGGTCAAGCCTTCCTTTTCGTGAGTTTCCAACAATCGTTGGTCTCTAATAATGACATTTATCCGTTGTCAGAGTCCGGGGACAATCACTCCGTGAACCGGTGGTGGCTTTAATCCTTTTCCAGCCATGTCCGCTAGCAACTCTGCCGTCTCCTTAAGTCCGACCTCTCGTCGACTAATTAAGTCAAACGGGAATTTTCTTTCAGCTAGCAGTTCTAGGGCCCTCCGGTACACAGGTGCGTCGACTCCCAACGCTCCCTTTACGGTGAGCTCTTTCCAAATGATTGCATCGGTGTGAAGATCTGGAGCACCTTTTTCACCACGAACGCCCGCCATTACGATCGTCCCATCAATAGCGCTGAGTCGAACCGCTTGACCAAACGCAGTTGGGGCGTTCGCTGTTACATCAACGACAACATCTGCCAGACGTCCTCCTGTAGCGTCGCGAAATTTCCTAGCCGGGTCTTCTTCCGCAACGTCAATAACAAGATCGGCGCCCATCGCTTCAGCCATCTCGAGACGGGGATGATCATTCGGTCCATATCCCGTTACAGCGATAAATTCAGCTCCTACGTCTCGCGTGGCGACCAGAGCACACAAGCCTCGAATTCCAGGACCAAGTATCGCCACGTAATCACCGTGTTGGGTTCCCGGAATCTCTACTCCCCATTTAATTCCAGCTCCTAGCGGGTTGAACAGAGTTGCCTCTACTGGGGTGAGTTCTGCTGGCACAGGCAACACTAGAGAGTCTGGGCTGAGGTAATGGTGAGTCGCGTAACCACCAAACAGTGATGGCTCGCGGTCGGTTGGAATCATCCCGTACAAATCCGTTTGACCATGTTTTAGGCAGCGTCGATACACACCTGCCCTGCATGGGTCGCACGTGCCGCAAGCTTGCCAACATTCGATCGCAACTCGATCTCCGACACCGATTTTCCATTTGGCAGCAGCCTCTTCGCCGATGGCTTCGATAGTGCCAACGGTCTCATGACCTGGCACCACTGGATATGGAGCAGGGATATGACCCGTATATAGCTCGTGATCAGTTCCACACAAACCACACGCTTCTACTCGCAGTACGGCATCATCGGGCCGCACCTCGGGTAGGTCGAAGGTTTCGATTCGTAGGTCTTCCACTCCGTGCAAGACCGCTGCAGTTGCTTCCCCCATGGACCAGACGCTAGCGCCTCGTTGTTGTCTTGTTTATTCCGGTCTTTCAAGGAACTCGGTGGCTTCTAGATCTACCACTTGAGAAGCATGACGATTAGCCATCGCGACGAACATTTCATCGCCTCTATCGGTTCGACCCACAATCATCGAGGCAAGAATGGCCATGATGAACCCGGACCACGAATATCGCCTGTAATTGAGCCAGAGCTCATCCCAACTGACAGAAGGGATTGGGTCTTCTTTGGTCAGCTCTTCGAAATAACGAAGAACTAATCGTTCTTCATTTTGGCGTCTTATGTCTGGCTCAAATGCCGACCCAACGAAATAGGAGACATCGTGGGCGCCATGGCTGTGGGCGACGGTTTGCCAGTCAACGACAACGAGTGGAGGGACGACCTCTGAACCTGTGGGCGCGAACATTAGATTGTCGAGTCGGAAATCTCCATGAACCAGGGTTGAAGGCTCGGGGATTTTCGAGAACCAGTTAGACGCATTCCGCACGAAACGTTCACTGATCTCAGTCGCTTCTGCAGTTAGGCCATCTCGATAGCGTTCAACAAAGGCCGGTTGTAGTACTTCTAAAAGGGCGAGCGTTTGCGCGGTCTGTTCATCATTGCGCCTACTGACCCATGGCAGATCGAATAGCGTCTCATCACCCCAGAACGAGCGATGAAGTTTGGCTGCTTCTGACAAAGCCATGGCTGCTTCATTCGGGCTACACCCTTTTAGCTGATCTCCTTGTTCTCGCGGATCAAGGTCTTCCATGACTATGACGATGTCTGCGGTTCCTTCGATGAAATCGACATAGTAAAGGCGGGGTATAGCCACTCCAATCTTTGGAGCGATGTGGCGATAGAACTCTGCTTCGCGTTGGTAAGTCCCAACTTGTATCCCCGTGGCTCTGCTCTGAGGGTCAAGGGCCGCGAATTTGATGACCACGGTGCTAGGGCCATCGTCGTCGTTCCAGTTCAAGTAAGCCCGATAATTCGCTCCAACCTGTCCTGTACCAATGGCCTCAAGTCGGCAATCAGTAAGCTCAGCTTCTCGCCCTAGGACCATGTTCATCCAACCGGTAGTCACCTCATCTGGATGAAACACGGAAGGAAGTTCTGATTGCACTCCGTTATGTTGCCTTGGTATCCCACTCTTCGCACACTGTTAGCGATTATGACCACTCGGTGCAGGTAGGACGAAAGTACCTCTCATGGCGTCCATCTCCGTAACCTGCAAGCTATGCCTCGCTTCCACATTCTGATCGCAGCTTTTTTCTCTTTCTTCTTCTGGGGGTGTTCGAGCTCAGATAAGCCCCCGGTAGAAGAGCAATCGGACTCGACGGTTGTTGAGTCGGAGGTTTCTTCAAGCCCGCCTACCTCTCTCCTCAGTGCCGAGCCATGGGTCGAGGTTTCATCGAACGCTGGCCGACCAGTAATTTCGCTACTACCTCGAAATGAAACCCCTAACGACCTAGTCGTAAGAGACATTTCCGTAGGAACTGGGATGCAAGCAGAAATCGGCGACGTACTAGAAGTCAACTACGTAGGGGCGCTACTCAGCGATGGAACAGAGTTTGACGCAAGTTGGAATCGCTCGCAGACGTTTTTTGTCCCCATAGGCATGGGCGCCGTCATCCCTGGTTGGGATCAAGGAATAGTCGGTATGCGTGAAGGAGGCAGACGAGTACTAATTACTCCCCCCCATTTGGCCTATGGAAGTTCAGGCGCTGGTTCATCCATTCCACCTGACGCATCGCTCGTTTTTGTTGTCGATCTCCTTTCAATCCTTGATCTGGAACCGCCAGCTATTCCCGAACCCACCGAAGTTGGAGAGTTGCTAGGTGTAGAAGACCTGTACGAGGGAACTGGCGATCCAGTGGAGTCCGGGGACACGGTAACCGTCCATTATCTCGGCACGCTTACAGATGGAACCGTATTTGATGCCTCTTGGCGACGAGGAATGCCCTTCACCACCGTTATCGGAGTCGGCAGGGTTATTGCAGGCTGGGATCAAGGAATAGTCGGTATGCGTGAAGGAGGCAGACGCCTTCTCAAAATCCCTAGCGACTTGGCATATGGAGAACGCGGTTCAGGTGCCGCTATTCCACCCAACACTCCCCTGTTGTTCGTCGTTGACTTGATTCGGATTCAGAGCTGACCAGCTACCAGATGCAAATGTGTCTCTGACTGACTAGCGTCGGGACAATGGATAGCATCACTGTTGCCCGCAGCATGCGGGGTTCGTTAGGAATGTTGGCGATGGCGTGGCTACTAGCCCCATCCACCCAAAAGAAGGCGGCTGAAGCCGGCATGGGGGAAGGGCAAGGTGCCTACGCTGTGGGCCGGCTAGGTGTTTTGGGTAACTGCCCAGTAGATAACGTCGTAGCTGCAGCTTTCTTCTGGGATCCGGACCACATGAGATCTATGGTTGAAGAGGGGCGAGCGGCTTTCGACCCAATCGAAGGTGGGCGTGTCTATGCGCGAATATGCCAGGAGTACGGGGCTGACGCTTTAGCTGATTTCGAAGGCAACGAACGACTAGGTGAACTACTGGAGCGGGTCGTGCGAAACGCTGCGCCGCAAGGTGTGCCTACATTCGTCGGATGGCGTGACCAAGAACTTCCACAAGAGACGGGGCCTGCAAAAACTTTTCAGCTAGCTCAGTGCATGCGTGAACTTCGCTTCGGGCGCCACGCTATAGCCGTGCAGTCCTTAGGCATGGGACCTCTCGAAGCAATCCTTAGCGGTCCAGCCGGGGAATGGAACGCAGAATTCTTTGGCTGGTCGAAGCCATATCCAGATGTGAGCCACTTGGAATCTGCAAGAGATGAGATCGAAACATTGACTGATCGCCTTCATGCCCCAGACTTCGAGTGCCTTAACGACGATGAGCGCGCTGAGGTAAGGGACCTGTCTAAGGCTGCGCGCTCCCATGCTACTGAACGAGCTGAAGCCGCGGAGATCTAGTCAGTCCAGGTCGTTGAGCAGGTCCTGGTGCTCTCCTAACCAAGGGGCACGTGTCGAGGACCACGGTGTCGCCGAAAATCGGTAAGGGGCTCCTGGATGTGTGTGAGTCGTGTTGCGATTCTCGTAGAAAATTTGTTCCGGGAAGCCTCGCTCAACAAAGTGGGGGTCCTCAATCATCTCTTCGGGGGAATACACGATGCCACATGCCATTCCTCGCTCCTGGAGCCCGACAAAAAGATCGTAAGCGTTCAGGTGTTGTCCTAAAAACTCGATGGCTTCTCTCCCCGCCTGAAACACTTCACCAGCTAGCGGATCTTCATCCAGCTCAAGAAGCCCAATCCGTTCAAATTGGTCTCCAAGTTTCAATATCTCATATGGAGAGCACTGATCAACAAGCTCAAGCTCCTCGATCCAAGAACGAAGGGCTCGGAATTCCTGTTTGTTTCGGGGTGGGACACCCGTGTTGAACCATCGCCCGTCAGCGCATTGGATTTGTGTCCATTCAGTCATAGTTGGGAGAGCATGACGCCCTGTTTGGCGTTCAACTTGTTGTTCTCCGTTAAGCCACCACAAGGTCGCAAATTCGGTTGTGGCATTAGATGAATTCAATAGTGAAACGTCAATGAGCTGTCCCTTGCCGGAATTCTCCCGCCACATGAGTGCTGCGAGAATGGATGGCACGGCGTAGTGACATGCTGTGTGGAATGCCTGATTTCCCCCACCTCGAACTGGCGGAATCGCATGGTCGTCGTAGCCGCATGACCAAACTGGACCGCCTTCTGCCAACAACGTCAGATCCGTTGCAGGCGGATCAGTTCCATCTCGGCCGTGATGAGTAATCGAAGTCCATATGAGTTCTTGATTCGTCAAATGAAATTGTTCCCAGTCGAGACCTAGAGCGTCTAAGCGTCCCAGTGGCTCAGCTTCGATAACCACATCAGCGGTCTTAACAAGGGCGGCAAATCGTTGAGCATCGATTTCAGACTCCAAATTAAGGGCAACAGATTTTTTCGATGTGTTGTAATGCCACCAATGCAAGGAATTTTCTCGGTCGGCTACATCACCCGCGAATGGCTCCCATAAGCGTGTTTCGCAACCTTCAGGAGGTTCGACAACGATTACTTCTGCTCCCATATCAGCCAACATTTTTCCTGCGAGCGCGCACCGCTCGGAAGCTACTTCGATGACTCGATAGCCAAACAAAGCTGAATTCGATGTCACAGCGGTCATTCTTAGATCACCGACTCTGCGGCGAGTGTTTCGATCTCC
>CAJWBN010000142.1 GCA_913020735.1 uncultured Acidimicrobiaceae bacterium | reverse complement strand
CGATAACCAGTTCTCCTGCTTCTTTGACTTCCGCTATGTCAACCTCTATTTCGCCTGGCTGAAGGCCATTTTCCTGAGCGGCTACGTCCATGAATTGTTGATCGCTAATGTTCCAACAACGGATACATGCTGCTTCGTCAATCTCGGGGTCGAGAAACGCGACACCTCCACCCCACCGTTCCGATGAGTACCCGAAGGACAAGCTCCATGGACCATGAAGCAACGGTGATTTTGCACCAGGTCTTTGGTTATCACGAGCGCCTACCTGGTGCGGATGATTCGAGGCGTACCTGCCGCCTTCTATGTATCGAAGAAAACGTTCTTGTAGGACATTGGAGCCATATGCGCCGTACCAAATTCGGTCGAAATTCATCTACGGTGTCTTATTTTTCATCAAATAAAGATGGGTCTTCATTAAATTGTTTCGGGGGAGATATACCTAGGTGCTCAAATGCTGCAGCGGTAACTACACGTCCGCGGGGAGTGCGTTGAAGTAGCCCCTGCTGAATTAAGAAAGGTTCATAGACATCTTCGAGAGTTTCCGGTTGTTCACCAACGCTTATTGACAAAGTCGATAAACCGACTGGCCCTCCGACATGTGTGACAGCTATAGATTCCAGGATCGACCGATCGACCTTGTCTAGACCGAGTTCATCGACTCCAAATAGCGCCAAACCGTCGCGGGCGACCGTAACGTCAACAGTTCCATCTGCCCGAACTTCAGCAAAGTCTCGTACTCGTCGAAGCAACCTGTTTGCTATGCGCGGTGTTCCCCTACTTCTACTTGCAATTTCAGCGGCACCCTCTGAGTCGACTAGTACTGAAAGAATCCCAGCTGCTCTTTCAACTATTGATTGCAGTTCTCCTGGGTCGTAGTAGTCGAGCCTTTCGACCAGCCCAAAGCGATCGCGAAGTGGCCCAGCGATGAGTCCTGTTCGGGTAGTCGCTCCCACCAAAGTAAATGGTGGTAAATCAAACCGAATTGACCGGGCTGCTGGGCCCTTTCCTAAAACAACGTCTAGCTGGAAGTCTTCCATAGCTGGGTAGAGCACTTCTTCAACTTGCTTTGGAAGACGATGAATTTCATCGATAAATAAGACGTCACGATCTGCCAGGTTGGTGAGAATTGCGGCTAGATCTCCAGCTCGTTCGATAGCTGGACCAGAGGTGACATGCATGGTGACTTCAAGCTCTGCCGCCACGATCCCGGCGAGGGTTGTTTTCCCCAACCCCGGCGGGCCGGCGAAGAGGAGGTGGTCCGGAGTTTGCCCTCGTGCACGGGCCGCATCCAGCAACACTCCTAAATGTTCCTTCAGTTCTGTCTGACCAACAAATTCGTCGAGTCGACGCGGACGCAAACCGGCTTCGTCGCCGTCATCTCCCGCTACGTCAGCACTCAGCACCTCTTCGCGATCTTGATTTTCACCCCGACGAAAACCTTCTTCTCGACCCCACTCGTTTTCACTCATCAGCGACTCATCCGTCGGAGGGCCTCACGCAGCATCGTTGAGGTGTCTTCCCCTTCGAGGCTTTCGACTGCGCGACGTATCTCGTCGGGCCCGAAACCCATTTGATTTAAAGCTTCGCGGACATCAGTTAATGCTGACGACGCCGGTGCTGGGCTAGCGCCCAAATCGCTGCCTTCATCACCAGTAATCTCTAATCGGTTCTTGAGTTCCAACACCATTCTTTGAGCAGTTTTTTTTCCGACTCCGGGAACAAGGCAGAGGGCATCGACGTCATCGGTGGCAACAGCGTGACGAAGTTCGTCGGGAGGCAAGGTAGCTAAGACGGCCATGCCTAATGCAGGGCCAACGCCATGAGCGCCTATTACTGACTCGAAGCATTTACGTTCGGCAAGTGTCGCAAAGCCGTACAGCTGTTGGCTGTCTTCGCGTATTTGATGATGAATGTGGACGAACGCCTCGTTGCCAATCTCAGGAAGATCAGCGAGCGTTCGGGGATTTACAAAAACCCTGTAACCGACTCCGCCGACTTCTACGACGATCTCTCCTCCAGGTTCTTTATCGACAAGCCTGCCTCGAAGTGAACCAATCATGAAGGTTTCGAAGTCTTCGCGAGTTGTCGGCTCGACGCATGAGCCAAATGACAAAGGGCTACAGCCGCTGCGTCGGCTGCGTCTGGAGGCGATGGTATTTCTGGTAGTCCCAAAAGCGATTGAACCATCCGTTGCATTTGTTCTTTGTTAGCACTTCCCCATCCGGCCACGGCTTCTTTTACTTGGTTGGGGGTGTAGTCAACGACTTCGGCACCGGAGGAGTGGCCAATAGCCATTGCTAGGCCGCTTACCTGAGCCACTCCCATGGCTGTTTTGGCGTTGACTTGGAAAAAGACTCGTTCTATTGCGACCACATCAGGAGTGTGTTCTTCAACAAGCTTTACGAATTCTTTTTGAATCCAGGCAAGCCGTTCGGCTGTAGGAGCCTTAGCGGGCGTTCTGATAACGCCGATCGCCACAGCCTCGGTCTTGCGACCTGACTGTTCTACAACGCCGTATCCACATCTCGACAGGCCGGGGTCAATACCCAAAACGAACACAGGTTCGATTGTACATGACATGATCGACAGTGCCGATCAGCCTTCGGTTAGTTCTGCCAATACCTCATCGGGTACGTCGAAGTTGGCGTAAACGCCTTGGACATCGTCATGGTCATCGAGTGCGTCCATTACCGCTAAGACCTGTGCGGCATCACCGCTAGACGAAAGTTCAACAACGTTTTGAGGCAAGTAAGTTAAGTCCGTTGACGAAACTTCGATACCGGATCCTTCTAGCGCTTCCCGTACCGAAATTGTGTCTGAAGGGTCTGTAGTGACCCTCCATACTTCACCTTCTGCCACAACATCCTCGGCTCCAGCTTCAAGCGCGGCCATCATTACTTGGTCTTCGTCGGTCGTCGCGGGGACCAGCACGACGCCTTTGCGGTCAAATTGCCAGGCAACGGCTCCAGGTTCAGCGAGGGACCCTCCAGCTCGCGTAAACACGCTGCGGATTTCAGCTCCAGTTCTGTTTCTGTTATCAGTCAGCACATCTACAAACATGGCCACGCCATGGGGTGCATAACCCTCATAGGCAACTTGTTCATAGTTGACGCCTTCTAACTCACCTGTTCCCCGTTTTATAGCTCGTTCGATAGTGTCGAGAGGGACCGAGTTATCGCGAGCCTTTTGGTACATGGTGCGTAAGTTTGCGTTTGACTCTAGGTCACCACCGCCTTCGCGGGCCGCTACTTCAACTTGGCGGATCAGCTTGGCAAAAAGCTTTCCGCGGGCTTTATCTGCCGCACCTTTTTTATGTTTGATGGTCGCCCATTTGGAATGCCCGGACACTTCGATACCTCCGAATCACATTCTGCCACTCTTAAGGACAGAATTGAACATCGCTGAGCAGTCAGCCAAAACCGCGAGTTAGCTAGAGATGTTCTAAGAAAAACTGGTGAAGGCGCAAGTCATCTGTCAATTCAGGGTGAAAGCTAGTGACCAAGACATTCTCTTGTCGGCAAAAAACAGGTGTTTCTTCTCCCGAGTCAAATTTGACACTGGCAAGTACTTCTACGGAAGGTTCGAGGGCAAGCGCTCCCGGTGCTCGGATGAAAACACCAGGGAAAGGGTCGTCTAGGTTTTCGATATCTAAATCCGTTTCGAAGCTTGCTACCTGACGGCCAAAGGCGTTTCGG
This sequence comes from uncultured Acidimicrobiaceae bacterium, assembly GCA_913020735.1. GTDB lineage: Bacteria > Actinomycetota > Acidimicrobiia > Acidimicrobiales > Poriferisodalaceae > MedAcidi-G3. The sequence goes on along the minus strand of CAJWBN010000142.1, from coordinate 2,119 downwards.
CGAACAGCAATATCAATTTGGCCGAAGCATCTCTGATCTGGTCGACCATCTAGCACTTCTTTTGCCAGAAGGATCATCCCAGCACAGGTTCCCAAAGCAGGTAGTCCGTTGGCTAACAGTTCGGCGAGAGGGTCAAAGGTGTTGCTTGATTCCAAAAGCATCGAAATCGTTGTCGACTCGCCACCGGGAATAACTATTGCATCGAGGTCGGGCAGGTCTTGGGGCTGACGGACTTGACGAACGTTCGCTCCAAGCTTCTCAAAGGCGGTCGTATGTTCTCTTGAGGCACCTTGTAGTGCCAACACTCCGACTGTCGGTGCCAATTTGTTTTTCTACCAGCCGCGTTCGGCGAGCTTGGTCTCAAGTTCACCTATTTCAAGCCCAGGCATAGCATCCCCTAGCCCTCGGCTTACTTTGGCGACCATTGCTGGGTCCCGGAAGTGGGTCGTTGCTTCGACAATGGCCTTCGCCCGGGGAGCAGGGTCTTCGCTTTTGAAGATTCCTGATCCAACAAAAACGGCTTCTGCTCCAAGTTGCATTACCAGCGACGCGTCAGCTGGAGTCGCTATGCCTCCAGCGCAAAACATTGGCACCGGCAAGCAGCCGGTCTCGGCTACTTCTTGCACAAGTCCTAGCGGAGCTTGTAGTTGTTTGGCCCAGTCAAATAGTTCTGCTTGGTCCGCTTGAGTGATCTTTCTGATGTCACCCAATATCGATCTCAGGTGACGAACAGCTTCAACGATGTTGCCTGTTCCTGCTTCCCCTTTTGAACGAATCATGCAAGCGCCCTCTGAAATTCTGCGAAGAGCTTCGCCCAGATTTGTGGCGCCACATACAAAAGGAACTGTGAATGCCCATTTGTCAATGTGATGGGCTTCGTCTGCAGGTGTTAGGACCTCTGATTCATCAACGTAATCGACTCCTAGCGATTCAAGAATCTGGGCCTCCGCAAAGTGTCCGATTCGTGCTTTTGCCATTACAGGAATCGTGACTGCTTCCTGTATACCTTCGACCATGGCAGGGTCACTCATGCGTGCCACTCCCCCATCACGTCGAATGTCCGCTGGGACGCGCTCTAGGGCCATTACCGCTACTGCGCCTGCGTCTTCTGCAATTTTGGCTTCAACGGGAGTAACCACATCCATGATGACACCGCCGCGAAGCATGTCGGCTAGTCCTCGCTTTACGCGCACTGTGCCGACTTTGGAATCTGATCCGCTCTTACTATCTGCCATGCCCCCATTCTAAGCGGATCAGTTGCAGAACGAGTCGCTTCGCTTAGTCATCGATATCAATGATTGTGGCTGTGTCTCTGGGGGCCAACAAAATCCAGGTAGCACCGGGAGTCATTGGAATGGACTTACCTGTTTCATCAACAAACTGTGTATGCACTGTGATGTTCGGCTTGATCCAGCGCCCCTCTGTAATCTCTCCATTTTTTAAAATCCAGGCAGTGCCGGACCCTTCTGAAAGTTGGGCTAATGGAATTCGCGCCCCGTTGCCATCGATCTCGTTCGTCAGAAGGTATTTGGTGAATTGGACGACGACATTTTCTGCTGTTACTTCGACTTCATCGCCGGTTGTGGTTAGCGCTAGGTGTTGCTTTCCGTTCTGAACTCTCTTCCATGTCTTTTGCTCATCGACCCAATGGAATGACACGTCTGTTGAACCCCAGTTGATTTGCACTCCTCCAACTTTTTTGCCTGCCCTCGCGTTGCTATCTGTTGAGTCCTGGAATGGCCAAAGTTGTTCAAAAGGAAATACTTCGCCTTCAAACTGTTCCAACAATTGGGTTGATCGCGCCCATAAATTGCTTGGAGAAGGACGATCATTGTTGCGCCAATAATTCGCTGGATTCTCATATAAGCCAACGTCTTTTATTGCCACAGTGTCTAGGAGCCGCCGAAACGCCCAATTGGAGCCGCTCCATCCGAATAGCGCTCCATCGAACGGCATCAGCAAGGGTATGTCGCTTGAACGTCCTGAGCGGATGGGTCCAACAAACTCTGGGACTTGGGAGTGAAAAACGGCAAGGAACCTCGTCAACCCTCCCTCAACTAATTCTTCAAAGACAATGTCTGCTTCTTGTAGGCCTTCTTGTGGCAGGGCTGCTGGTGCG
>CAJWBN010000141.1 GCA_913020735.1 uncultured Acidimicrobiaceae bacterium | reverse complement strand
AATTACGGCAACGGACTCCAGTTGAGGAAGTGAATCGAATTATCGAACAGCAGTGCCCGCTCAGTGAGCGTTTGACGTACATCGGTCTGCAGGTATACACAAGTTGTGTTGCTGAGACTGTGGTGGGCATCTCACTAGAAGACGCTCGTTTGGTAGTAGAAACCAAAGGACTCGGATTCAGGCACAGGATGGCTGATGGCTCCTTCGATGGCGTTGGGGTTAATGGCAGAGACGGTCGCATATTTTGCGGCACTTTGGCGACTGACTCAGGCCAAATGAATGCGGTATATGTAGACACAACGCAAGGCGTAGTAACTCGGGCTAGATGGGAACTGTGCCCAAATTGATTGATACCGTCAGTTTCTTCTCAACACCAGTTCCAGTTGTCGTCCGTGAGCGATTGTTGGTCGCATAGCCCGCACATAGTGGCGACGAGTAGTCGCCACATCCGCATGACCCAACAAAAATGATTCAAGGCCCCTCAGGCGAGGGGCCTTGAAAGCATTTCTATCGGTCAGCTCATCTTTGCTTTAACCATCTCCCGAACCTCGGCGTCAGTCTGTACGGGGGTAATCGTCGTAGTAATCATGTCACCCCAATTGAATAGCCAGGCTTGGACGTCTGTGACGGTTGGAGAATCGCAGATCGCCCAACCCTGTTCGCCAGCGAGGTCGTGCCACCGTCCGAGCATCTCTACGTTGCCTGCGTCGGCAGCGTCATCTTCCTCGGTCATTTGGCTGAAAGTTCCGAAAGCGTCCATTTTTTTGTCTGTCGGAAGTTTCCAATTAAGTAGATATAGAGCCATTTGGTCCACCAATCTGTTTTTGAATAGTCGATATCAGTTACCAAGCTAATTCGCGAAAGCTTGCCTTCGCAGGGAGAAGCTCTCAGGGCTGTTGGCTGACTGTGGGGTTAGAGTTGTCTGATTCGGCTATGAGGGTGGATTTAGGCATGCGTTTAGGTGTGTTGCAACTGGATGATGTGAGGCTTGGTTTTGAATATCGGGAGGGCCATGGGGTTCCCTTGGTTTTCATGGGTGGAGTGACTTCAACTACTGAGACTTGGCATCCGGTTATCGAGCGCCTTGAAACGGACCGGCCGGTCTATCTGGTGGACCACAGAGGACATGGTCGGTCTTCGCACATAGCTAGCGGTGATTACTCCAATTGGGTGGGCCAAGTCTCCGATACCTGTGCATTCCTAGAAAGAGTGAGTGGGCGCAGTGTTCTAGTGGGGCACTCGCAGGGTGGCATTCAAAGTTTCTACGCTGCGGGTATGAAACCGGAGCTTGTGGCCGGCTTATTTATAGAAGATATGTCTCCTTACTTTGCGGCTAACAAGCGACACGTCGGAAACGCTTTTATCGAAGCTTTGACAAAAATCGGCGTAGAGCTGCGTGGAGCCTTAGCTAATGATGAACAAGGACCGGAGCTGGCTACCAGAATCGCCGGCGTTCCTCTTGGCGGTGGACTGACCTTTGGGGATGTTCGACCCGATGAGCAGTTGCAAATTATGGCTGATGGCGTTTTGCAAATGGACCCGAAGATTTTCGATAACTTCTTTTCGGCTGAATCCGTTCCCCCCTACGACTTGAACGAATCGGCTCGCGCTATTCAGTGTCCTGTTCATTTCGCGTACGGGGTGCCCGAGTTGGGTGGATTGTTTGTTGAGACCGATGTGGAAGATTTGCGAGACAAAGGCTGTGACGTCACTTCGACTAGTTTCGAGGGTGTTGGTCATAGCGTTCATTTCGATGCCTTAGAACCCTTTGTGGAGGACCTTTCATCGTTTCTAGAACGAGTCGACTAGCCCAGGCTTTCAAAAATTTGTGAGTCCAGCATCAACACCGGCAATAGAGTTCGTCTCGGAGGTTCGTAACATGCTCTGAGTGTTGACAGCCGCTGTAGCTGGATGGTCATCCATGCGTATTGCTAAGCGAAATAACGAGAAAACTTCAGCCCAAGGCGAAGATGCTGAGTCCAAGTCTGAACGACGTGAACGCACGTAATTGTTGTTACTCAACTGCAATTATCTGTTCTGCTAGGTCGGATACCGGCCAAAACAGGTGTGCAATTGTGGAGTTAACGCTTGCAGTATCGCTGGTTTCGAGCTGCTGAAACTTGTTCTTATTTGGCCCGGTCGACTCGTAAGCTGATCGCGGTTACGAAAGTAATCGCAACAGCAAGACTGAGTGCTCCAACTGTTAATAGGTTGGGGATTTCGTGTACATAGGATTGGTGCGCAAGTGTCATGATTGTCCCATAGTTGCAGGTTGGCCTTATAAAGTCTATTAGTGAAACCTAACAGGCACTTATAGAAGCTAATTTCAGGTTCAGACATTTCTGACGAATGTCCCCGGGCCACAGATAGAAGAATCAAAGAAAAGAAAAGAAAGGCGCTATGTCGCTCATTGGAACCACTATTGAACCCTTTTCAGCAACAGCTTTCCGAGGCGGAGATTTCGTAGATATCTCTAGTGAAGCCTTAGATGGAAAATGGTCAGTCGTATTTTTTTATCCGGCAGACTTCACCTTCGTTTGCCCAACTGAACTCGAAGATTTAGCTGACAAATACGATCAGTTTCAAGCAATTGATGTTGAAATCTATGCGGTGTCGACAGACACGCACCACACCCACAAGGCCTGGCACGGGTCCTCTGACAAAGTAGGAAAGGTGCAATTCCCGATGTTGGGTGACCCTACTGGCTCGATTTCTCGAGCTTTCGACGTGATGATCGAGTCAGATGGTCTGGCTGACCGTGCAACGTATGTCATCGACCCAGACGGCGTGATCCAAGTAATCGAACTTTCGGCTGATGGGATTGGTCGCAACGCGAACGAGTTGCTTCGAAAAGTCAAAGCCGCTCAGTACGTGAGAGAACATCCGAATGAGGTTTGTCCAGCTAACTGGGAAGAGGGAGACGCGACGTTGGCTCCATCTTTTGATCTGAGCGGAAAGATATAAACCGATCCCGTGTTGGAATCCGAGCTCTTAGTCGCTCTAGAGAACCATCTCGAAAAGTTGGTTCATGACGTCATTTTTCTATTCCGTAGTGATGAGAGTGACGCGTCCATCAATATGGGGGAGTTCTTGAGTGAGGTTTGTGAGCTTTCGCCCCGACTTGCTTTGGAAGAAAGTGATGACTCGGGTTATCGACCAAGTTTCTGTATCCAACGCAAAGATGCTGATGTCTCCGTTGATTTCGCGGCGATACCCATGGGACACGAGTTCACGTCCTTTGTGCTTGCCCTGCTTCAGGTAGGCGGACACCCACCTGTTATCGACCCGGAAATCGGAGCCGAGATATCTAATGTTGCTGGGGATCACGTATTCGAAACAGTGGTGTCGTTGTCGTGTCAAAAGTGCCCGGATGTGGTGCAAGCACTGAATATCATGTCGGTTCTTAACCCAAACATTCGCCACACGACCATAGACGGAGGACTTTTCCCCGAAGAGGTAGAAGAGCGTCAGATTGGGTCAGTTCCTGCAATCTTCCATAATGGAGAGCTCTTTGAATATGGCTTGATGTCCCTCGAAGAAATTTTGGGAAAATTGAGTGACGACTCAGCTTCGGCAGCAGTTCAGCGAATCTCCGATCGAGACCCCTATGACGTGATAGTGGTTGGTGCGGGTCCTGCCGGGTGCGCATCAGCGATGTATGCGGCACGAAAAGGTTTACGCACAGCAGTGGTGAGTGACCGCTTCGGAGGTCAACTCCTGGACACCTTGGGTATCGAGAACCTTCCGTCAGTTATTCGGACGGAGGGACCCGTTTTAGCCAGAGATTTGGAGCAACAACTCCGAAATCTTGAACTGGACATTATTTCTTCTCAAAACGTTGAAAAACTTATTCCTGCTAACGAGTCAGGTTTGCATCTGCTCCGACTTGCTTCAGGTGCTGAGATCAAAGGCCGCTCCGTCGTGGTGGCGACTGGAGCTCGTTGGCGACGTCTTGAAGTGCCGGGCGAAGAGGAATACCTGAACAAAGGCGTTGCATTCTGTCCGCATTGCGATGGTCCGTTGTTTAAAGGTAAACGCGTCGCCGTTGTCGGCGGAGGCAACAGTGGGGTAGAGGCTGCTATCGATCTAGCCGGTTTAGCGAGTCATGTGACTCTTATTGAGTTCATGCCTGAGTTGCTAGCTGATGATGTTCTTCAAAGAACACTTGAACGGCTTGAAAATGTGCAAGTGGTATTAAGTGCTGCAACCAAAGCGATAGACGGGAACGGAGAAGGCGTCACAGGTCTTGTCTATGAAGATCGAGTGACGGGTGAAGACAGCACTGTGGAACTTGATGGTGTATTTGTTCAGATCGGTTTAATTCCGAATACTGAATGGCTGTCAGGCACGCTGGAACTTTCGGAACGCAACGAAGTCATTGTGGATGCGCGGTGCAGAACATCTATTGCCGGGGTCGTCGCTGCAGGTGATTGCACGACAGAACCCTATAAACAAATTGTGGTGGCAATGGGTGCTGGTTCAACTGCAGGGTTAAGCGCATTTGATCATCTCATTCGGAATTCCGTGAATATGACCGAAGTACAAATCTGATGCTGATGCCCCGCCCTGATGCCGCTGGTTTGAAATGTAATAGGACACGGTATGAGCCTTGGACGTCGACATTGCCAAATTGTCTTGAATCAACTGCAGAGTGGTCCAGGCTGTCTGAGAGCAGTTGCATTTTGTGGTCAGGATGCACTGCAGCTACGCGCTTGAGAAGCCACCGACTGGGTTCAAAAGGGTGTTGTGCGACTCGTAATTGGCCGACCGTTGCGCGATTAGATCTTATGGCGACCACCCCGTCGCCATCGAGAAAAAGGGGTGCCATTGAGTTCCCCGAAACAAGGAACCGTTTGACGATAAATGTCGGACGTCTTCGAGGAGAAATATTGACCCCCTTAGAGGCTCATCATTTGAGTAACTCGGCGGGAAACTTACCTAGAAATGAGGCTACTTAACATGCTGTCCAAGTTATTTGTTAATGCTGAACGCGCTCATGCTCACTGTGATCTGTACTGCGGGGTCTATGACCCGGCACAAGCGAAGATTGAGGCATTGAGTTGTAAGAAGACCATGGTTAAATATCACGAGTCGTCAGACGAGCATTTCCGTCAACGGTGTGTCCTCGTAAAAGAAGAACGAGCAGAAGAGACAAAGCACCATTTGATGGTTCTTTGGGCTGATTTTTTCACGCCAGCTCATTTTGAAGAATTTCCCGATCTTCACGCACAATTTTGGAGAGCTATTCATCAAGCTGGAGAAGTTAAGAAGTCAACGGACCCCGCAGTAGCTGATCAACTTTTGGCCTATATAGACGAAATCGCAGAAGTTTTTTGGGCCACCGAAAAAGGCCGGGACATGGGTGTTTATTCGCCGAGTTGAGCCATTCGTTACTGCTTGAGATGAGTTTGGGCAGAAGCGTTTCTCGGCGTCGCTAGGTCATTGTTTTTACACGACCGACTTATTGCTGTGGAGAACCTAAGGTCTTAGCTTTTGGCATTAGCTACTACGCCGTCGTCGTGGAGTTTTCCGACTTCGGTGGATGTCATTCCTAAGACTTCGAGCAGGATCTCATCTGTGTGTTGCCCAAGTCGAGGGGCAGTAGTTGGATCTCCGCGATCAATTTCAGAAAATGACAGCGGCGAACCTGGAGCGAGCACCCGTCCAACACCTGGCTGGTCAATGCGTTGAAACATTGGATTCTCAGAGGTAGCACGGCGGTCCTCGTTCACCAACTGAACAAAGGTTTGATAGGGACCCCAGCAGACGCCTTTGGCATCAAAGACTTCGGCTATTTCATCCAGGTCGTGGGATTCTATAAACGGTGCCATAAATGATGCGATGGCATCTCGGGCGTCCCACCGGTCGCCTTCTTTGCTGAGGTCGACTCCCAGTGCATCCTCGATGGCTGGCAGATGTTCGACAATGTTTGT
>CAJWBN010000140.1 GCA_913020735.1 uncultured Acidimicrobiaceae bacterium | reverse complement strand
AATGCCAGCATGCCGCCGGGAATGCCATTTCTCAAAGTCTCATTTCCTGCAACCGCAAACAAAAAGAACATGGTCTCAAATTCTTCTGTGGTGATTGCCCCTTGATCGTCGGTGGTTGCTAGCAATATCGACACCACATCATCACCGGGGTGTTGTCTTCGATATTGAGCTAATTCTCCAGCATAGAAATACATGTCAGCGAGCCCTTGGCGGGATCTGGGGTCTGGCATGCGGCCATCGTCGTCAGTTCCGATTTCGTCTCGAATGGCTCGCGCCTTAAGCGCCATCTCACTCCCGGTCCTTGGATCGAACTGGTCAGATGTCGAATACTCAGTGTCCTGATATCCAATCACCCTGTTGCTCCAATCAAACAACAGCATTCGGTCTTGTTCAGGTACTCCCATGATTTCGGCCAGAGTCATGAGGGGCAATTCACCAGCTTCTTTTGCAAAATCGGCATGCCCTAGGGGTGCCAGCCTGTCGACTATCAACTGCGCTCGTTCAGTTATCCGATCTTCAAGTTTCGATATAGCCCTGGGGGTGAAAGACCTGGTGAGTAACCGTCGAAGGCGAGTGTGGCTAGGTGGGTCTTGGTTCAGCATCATGCGTTGAACGAAGGTAAGCATGTCCGGTGTGCCCGGATCTCGAATTTGGGTTGCGCCTAGATGTGACGAAAAGTTGGCCGGGTCACGTAATACCCGATTAACCAATTCGTGGCTAAGAACTGCCCAATATCCGGTGCCTTCGTCCCATCCCATCACCGATGGTTCTTCGATCCAATGGACAGGAGCGGTTTCTCTCATTTCGGCAATTAACTCGTATGGAACGCCGTTTGTATAAGTAGCTGGGTCGAACAATCGGGCACTTTCCATATGCCTGTTATTAGCACGACTTGAGCTAGCTGGGACTTGGGTTAGCTCCATATAGTTGGTGGAGCGCTATTTGGCTGGCAACCTGTTGAGATGAACGGTTCCCAACCTGGCGGCGGCGCTGGTCGCAAACGCACCGGGTTCTGGCGGCTATTTCGTCAATTCACGTCCAACGTATCTGAACACCACACACTGCTCGCTGCCGCTGGGGTTGCCTATTTTTTTGCTTTGGCGTTAGTTCCCGCCGTAGTAGCGGTTGTCTCGATTTACGGATTAGTAGCCGAACCTCACGAGGTGGCCGAACAGCTGGAGCCGCTCACCAATGCATTACCGAGCGAAGCTGGGAAATTAGTAGTTACACAACTACGCGGTGTCACTTCTATCGGAGAAGGACGAGTGGGAATCAGTTTGGCTATAGGTCTATTCGGGTTGTTGTGGCTTGTCTCGAATGCTTTTAATTCATCTGTTATGGCGATACGAATTGCCCACGCTAGGAAGAGTCCCCACAACTGGGTACAAGGACGGATCTTTGCTTTAAAGCTTTCTATCGTCGCGATGGTGGTTACCACTGTGGTGATTTGGAGCGTGATCGCCTTTCCAAGAACACTTGAGGCGATTGGCTTCACTGATGAAGCTCGTCCTTGGCTAGAAGCGGCTCGCTGGCCGCTCGTACTTGTACTTGCATCTATGTCCTTGGGTTGGATATATCGAATGGTCGTCGGTCCTTCGACGCGGACTCGGGCACGGGTTGTAGCTGTTGCTATCGGCGGTCTGATTTGGATCGGAGGCACTTTCGGAATGAGCGTTGCTGCGGCTTCAGCTGATCAGCTACAAGCAACTTTTGGTTCGCTGGGCGCGGTCGCTGTTTTGCTCATTTGGTTGTATCTGTCCGCTTCATCGATGCTCTTGGCAGCTGAAGCGGAGTCCGTGCTAGTCGATGCTTGGCGTCAAGCTCCGGTCGGGCGGGTTAGGGGGAGTCGCCAAGACGAAGAACATCATGCCCAGAGCAGCGAGAACAGCCAAGACGATGAAACCTAAGCGGTAGCTTCCGGTTACGTCAGCCAAAACTCCCGCGATGATCGGTCCCAAAACCGTTCCTAGCATCACGATTAGAGAGCTGAGCCCCATTATGAAACCGAAAGACGATGCACCAAAGTAATCGGCTCGAAGTGCCTGCATAAGGGGACCTCTTGCTCCCCAAGCCAATCCATGCAGTACAACAAAGACTCCGATCATCCAACCACTCTGGGTAAAGGCAAGTACAAGAATTCCTCCGGCATGTCCGAACATGGCTACCGAAGCTATTAATCGCTTGTTGATCTTGTCCCCTAAGGAACCTCCGATCACCATCCCGACTATTTGCATTATCGGGAGTGCGGCGCCAACAAAGCTTGCTTGCTGTAACGAGTATCCGCGCTCAGACGTGAGAAACAAAGCTAGGTGCGCCATGACTGCGCCCACAACAAACAAGGCGCTCATGTGACCTAAGGAAATCATCCAAAAAGCTCGGGTCCTTATCGCCTCTTTAGCTGTGAAATGGACTGAGGTCAGTCCTTCGGCGATCGGAGCTTCGGCTACTTCTTCGGGAGGCATCCCATCGACAGTTTCTCCGTAATCGCTCGGATAGCCGTCAAGGTACCGAGCAAAAAAATAGACCGCTATTCCTGCCATGACTCCAGATATTGAGGCCGTACTTCGCCAACCATTGGTGTTCATAGACCACACCACTATGGGTACTGCTAGTCCCCCAGCAGCGAAACCTAAGCTGCCTGTAGCTAATGCGCGGGCTCTTCGTCGTTCGAACCAACGGACTATGGCGACTGTCACAGTAAGAAAGCCACTTAGCCCAGCACCAATCGCTATGAACAGGAACGACGCAAAAAATTCCCAGAGGTTTTGTATACGGCTAAACCAGAGGAATCCGATTATTAGGAAGAATGAACCTATTCGGGCAATTCGCTTAGGGCCATAGCGGTCCAGCATCCAACCTTGCAGGGGTCCCAAAAGGGCTGATTCGAAACGGTTTACTGAAAACGCCGCTGAAAGAACAGACTTGCTCCATCCGAATTGACGCTCAAGCACCACCAGGTAGCTGCCCATCGCCTGCATGATCAAAGCACTTTGGATGAACTGAATCAGGATGCCTGCGTTAACGACCTTCCATCCGCGGAAGGGTGATCGATTACCAGGCATCGCTATATGGTGCCATCGTCAAGCTGCTTTCGCTCTATCAGTGACTTTAAAAGGACATGTGTTAACTAAACGCCAGTTCACTTCTTGATAATTCTTGGTTTCTTGAAATCGCAATTACTATTGATCTGGTGACCTCTGATAAGCCAACAATTGTCTTACTTCATGGACTCGGCGCAACTGGCCGTGTCTGGGACTCGTTCACAACTGCTGCTAATTGGTCGGGTCGTGTCATCGCACCTGACTTACGCGGTCACGGTTCCGCTGAGTGGTCCGACTCGTACTCTTTCGGGGCTATGGCGTCGGACGTAAGCGAATTACTAGAAGCAGACGAACCTTATGTAGTTCTTGGTCATTCAATGGGAGGTGGAGTTGGTGCAGCCTTAGCGTCAGGTTTTTTTGGCACAGCGCCACTGGTTTTGGCAACTATCGGAGTGAAGTTGGTGTGGACAGAATCGGAGCTTTCAAAACTCCCTGAAGTCGCGGCAAAACCACCCAGAATTTTTGAGGATCAGGCTGGAGCTGCTGATTGGTTTTTGAAACTATCTGGCCTTCTCGGCATCGTGGAAGCGGATAGCTCTCTAGTTGAATCCGGGATCATGCAAGAAGAAGCCGGTTGGAAGGTTCGTCAAGATCCGAAAAGTGTTCTAGTTGTCGAAGGTTCACCGCCGTTCGCACAAATTTTCAATGGGCTCCTAACGCCGGCACATATGTCTCTAGGAGAACATGACCCGCTGGTATCCCCAAGTGATCATGCAGATATGTCTATTGAGGGGCCTCATGTCTTCTCTGGTTTAGGACACAACGTCATGGTTGAGGATCCTGCTCTTGTATGGAGTTGGTTTTATAACCTCATCTCACTGATCTAGTTGTTTTCCCGGTCATGGACAGGGCAATCAACGCAAATGTCCCAAGCATCAAGGCTGTATGCACCGTCTTGAAACCCAAGCTCCATTGAGAATCAATCAGGATCCCTCCACCTCGAATAGTCCAGAACCCAACAGACCAGATTGCTAAAGCTTGAAGGAATCTCGAGCTATCAGCGCCCCGTATTAGCTGCAGGAGCACCATTGAGGCCAGGCTCAAGAAAATACATGCAACGAGTAAGCGCCATGCCACTTCGCTCAATCTCAAATCGTCGTTGAGTAGTACTGTTCTGGACCGAGAAGTCCATACTGCATAGGTCCAAACCAATAACGGCGCTACCCGCCAGTTCGAAGGAGTCAACCCTCTTCGAGAGGTAACTCGCCGGCGATACGAATAAGTTCGCCCCCGTCAATCGTCATGGTGTTACCCGTCATCCACGTAGCGCCTGCTGATAGGTATAGAGCTGCTTCACCAATGTCTTCGGGCTCACCTAAACGTCTCATCGGCAACATGTCCGAGATCATTTGACCGCGCGGTCCGTCCCACAGCACTTTCGCAAAATCGGTGCGAATAAGACCTGGAGCGATGCAATTAACTCTGACTTTTGGGCCAAGCTCTGCGGCCAACTGCCTGGTCATGTGCATTAGAGCATCTTTGAACATGCAGTACACACCTAAGGCTTCACTTGTGGCGAATCCGCCGACAGAAGAGATGTTGATGACTGAGCCACCGTTTTCTTGCATCCACTTTTGCCAGGCCGTCTGTGTCCACTGTAAGGGTGCGCGAAGGTTTACTTCGTAGGTTTTATCTAGTCTCGGGACGTCACAATCAATCATTGGTCCAGCCCAAGGGTTGGTTGCTGCGTTATTTACCAAGATGTCAATCGCTCCGAAGCGTTGAATGGTTCCATCGATAACTCGTTCAGCTTCTTCAAGTTGCCCTATATGAGAAGTGATGTAATCACTATCGCCTCCGATATCGCCCAGTGCATCCTCACACTTGTCAGCCTTGCGGCTAGTGATCATGACTTGGGCACCAGCATCGGCAAAGGCTTTAGCAATGCCTTTACCGATCCCTGCAGATCCACCCGTTACGAGCGCTGTTTTCCCATCAAGTCGCAATTCCATATTGCATTCCCCCTTAGGCGGTTAGATCAACTTTTTCCGATTTCGTTCCACGGTCCGCTATCGGCCCGTGGTTCGCGAGGCAAGCCCAATACTCGGTCCCCCACAATGTTTCGCTGAACTTCTGATGTACCAGCGTAAATAGTCCCGGGCCGCGCACCAAGCATTGTTTGGACCCAGGCCAAACTCGAAAACTCGGCTCCGATCGCGTCGGTTTGTATCCCGTGAGCCGCTTCTCGCCCGCTTGGTGTCATAGCGTCCGCTCCAAGGATGTGCATAGTCTTCGCAGTAAACCACGTGTGGTATTCGCTCCAAAGCAACTTATGCAACGACGACTCAGGGCCAGGCGGATTTCCTGCTAACACCGAAGTGACTTGACGCTGACCCATCCATTTCATTATTTCGACTTTGCTGTGGGCTCTGGCGAAATCTTGTCGCATAAGCGGGTCCTTTGTAGCGCCGCGCTCCTCCGCCACAGAACGAACTCTTTCCAGCTCATCACGGAATCGCACCGCGTCAGTGGTAGCTCCATGGCCTCGTTCGAAACCCAATAAAACGTTCGCTACTCTCCAGCCATCATTAACGTCCCCGACAACGTTTTCCTTGGGAGCTTTGGCGTCAGATAAGAAGACCTCGTTGAAATCATGCCGATTGCTGATGTTGATGATGGGACGACACTCGACACCTTCTTGGTTCATGGGAACGAGCAGAAACGAGATGCCTTTGTGTTTGGGAGCTTCTGGAGTCGTTCGACATAGGACGAAGATCCAGTTGGCTGTGTGCCCACTTGATGTCCACACTTTTTGGCCATTAATTACCCACTCATCTCCATCGAGAACAGCGCGCGTGCCAAGGTTGGCCAAATCCGAGCCGCTATTTGGTTCGCTATACCCCTGACACCAGCGATCTTCGCCACTAATTATCCGAGGAAGAAAGGTCCTCTTTTGTTCTTCGGTACCGCATTGGATTATGGCGTTCCCAACCATCGTGATGGAGA
>CAJWBN010000139.1 GCA_913020735.1 uncultured Acidimicrobiaceae bacterium | reverse complement strand
TAGACCGACGTGGCTGCGATGACGCCGGGTAGGTCTTGGTGGGTGGCGAGCCAATACATAGTCGCTTTTGGTGTTTCTGGCAGTTGGGCTCTTTGGAACGTCTCTCCGCCATCTCTGCTGACTTCGATGGCTCCTGTGCGACCTGGAATGTAGTCGCCGACGCACACGATGACGATGTCGTTTCCCCACGGGGCGCGAATGCATCGCGAATATGCGAACTCAAATTTTGATCCCTCAAATGGTTTGAATTCGTGCCAGTCCCACGTTGCTCCGTCGTCGTTGCTTCGCCCAAGACCGAATGGTGATGTGACAAGAAGTTCAGTTGCGGTTCCGTTGTTTCGGAGGGTGAACCCGTGGACATCGTTGTAGAACTCGGAAGGTCCCAGAGCTCCGAGAGATTCCCATGTTGCGCCTCGGTCGCGGCTGCGGTGCAGACCATCGATTTCTACTGACGCGTATACGGTGGCTGAATCATTGGGGTCGACGACAACGTTGGTGGTTCGTGGCACCCCGATTGGGCAGCGGTCGCTCATAGTCGTGTTCATCTCGGTAAACGATGCGCCACTGTCATCTGAAACGAATAGTCCTGGCCTGGTACCGGCGTAGATTCGTGTCGGGTCGTGGGGGTCGAAAGCAAGCGACCAGATCGGTCGATCTGTCAACTTTGCTGTTCGTTCCCAATGACTGCCGGCGTCATGTGACTGGTAGATGCCGTCTCCGTCAACCGAAGCAAGCAGATGTGCTGGGTTTTGGGGGTTGCTCGCTAGGGCGCGTACGTTCGATTCGGGGTCCATTGGTCCCTGAATTTGTCGCCATTTTTCGCCGCCGTTGTAACCGACCCAAAGGCCGCCTCCGACTGTTCCTAACGCGATGGTGTAACTCATCGTTGCTCCCCTCGCTAACAGGCTAGTTGTCTATCGGTCTGCTTTACAGAGCTAACTGTTGTGTGAGGTAGTCGACCAGTTCGTTGGTCGCGACGCGTGTTTGTTCCATTGAGTCGCGTTCGCGGACTGTCACAGCATCATCATCTAGCGAGTCGAAGTCGATTGTGACGCAATAAGGGGTCCCGATTTCGTCTTGACGTCGGTACCGCTTACCGATTGCTTGTGTGATGTCGTAGTCACACATGAAGTGTGGTTGCAGCATGTGCAGAATTTCTTCTGCTTTGGGCAGCAACGTATCTTTTTTGGAGAGCGGCAAAACCGCGATCTTGTATGGAGCTAGACGCGGGTGAAGTCGAAGAACTGTTCGGATGTCATCGTTCACTTCTTCTTCGTCGTAGGCGGCCATGAGGAACGCCATCATCGACCGGGTGGCTCCTGCTGCTGGTTCGATGCAGTGCGGGACGTACCGTTCTCCTGTCCCCTGGTCGAAGTACTCGAGTTTTTGTCCCGAATGTTTTGCATGTTGAAGCAGGTCGAAGTCGCCTCGGTTGGCTATGCCTTCAAGCTCACCCCAACCCCATGGGAATAAGAATTCGACGTCGCTCGTGCCAGATGAGTAGTGACTGAGTTCATCTTCGTCGTGTGGTCTCATCCGGATTTGTTCTTCTGGTATTCCAAGATCGAGGTACCACTGGTGTCGTTCTTGCATCCAGTACTCGTACCAGTCGTTTGCTTCTTCGGGAGGAACGAAGAATTCGAGTTCCATTTGTTCGAACTCACGGGTTCGGAACACAAAGTTCCCTGGGGTGATCTCGTTCCGGAACGATTTACCTACTTGGGCGATGCCGAAAGGTGGTTTTTTCCGACTTGTTTCGAGGACGTTTTTGAAGTTGATGAACATTCCTTGAGCGGTCTCCGGACGTAGGTAGACGTCCGCGCCAGCTCCTTCGACAGGCCCTGCCTGCGTTTTGAACATGAGGTTGAATGCTCGCGCTTCTGTAAAGGTTCCCGATTTGCCGCACGAAGGGCAGGTGTTCGGGTCGTCTAACTGGTCTTCACGATGCCTAGTTTTGCATTCGGTGCAGTCAACGAGAGGGTCACTGAAATTTTCGAGATGTCCTGAGGCTTCCCACACTTGTGGCGGACTCAAGATGGCAGCATCGAGACCTACGACGTCGCTACGTAGTTGG
This sequence comes from uncultured Acidimicrobiaceae bacterium, assembly GCA_913020735.1. GTDB lineage: Bacteria > Actinomycetota > Acidimicrobiia > Acidimicrobiales > Poriferisodalaceae > MedAcidi-G3. The sequence goes on along the minus strand of CAJWBN010000139.1, from coordinate 4,016 downwards.
ACCATGGACCGCCACCATGCGTCTTTGACGTTTCTGAGCATGAGGACGCCAAGTGGCCCGTAATCGTAGGTACTGCGGAAACCTCCATATATTTCGGCTGACGGAAACACGAAACTCCGTCGTTTGCAGAGGTTGACAACTTTGTCGAAGAGGGTTGGATCGGGCGAAGCCATGGCGCTGAGGATACCGATGGCTTACCCTCTCTGGCCACGCAATTGTTTGACTATGTTTGCGTGGCAGTTCAATTAGACCGTTTGGTCTTTGGGGGATTTATGCGTTTAGAAGACAAAGTGGCAGTTATTACCGGCGGCGGTAACGGTTTGGGTCGTGCAACAGCTCAACGTTTCGCTTCGGAAGGAGCCAAAGTTGTGGTCGCCGACATTATCGATGACTTAGGCGAAGAAACTGTCGAAATGGTTGTTGCTGACGGTGGAACTGCGTCGTTTGTTCATTGCGACGCTGTGAGTTCTCATGACAATCATGCGATGGCAGCTCACGCTCTTGAAACGTATGGGGCGATCGATATTTTGGTTACTGCGGCTGGCGTGAGTCACCCCGGATACAAGAGCGGTGATCAAGATGCGAGTGTGAAGTGGTGGGCCAAACGCATGGATTATTTCGAAAATCCTGCCACTGAGTTGCTGGACCTCGATTTGGAAGATTTTCGCCAAGTAATGGCAATCAATTTGGATGGGACACTTTTAGCTGCTCAAGCTTGCGTGGCTCCGATGGTGGAATCTGGCAAGGGAGGGTCCATTGTGACCATCGCTTCGATCGCCGCAAAACATCCTGATGCTGGGCCTATCCCCTACGTGTGTTCGAAGTCCGCTGTGTGGATGTTGACAAAAAAAATGGCTCGCCTGTTGGCGACTTCAGGTATCAGGGTCAACGCGATAGGGCCCGGATACATAGACACTCACATGACCAAGATGATTGATTTAATTCCTGAGGAGCGACTCACCCAATTTTTTGCGAACATCCCCATGGGTCGAAAAGGTGTGCCAGATGAGATTGCGAACACGGCTTTGTTCCTCGCGAGTGATGAAGCCTCGTACTTCACCGGAGAAATCTTGCATCCTGATGGTGGGTACTTCACCGAGTAGTGGCGTCGAAGTCGGTTAAGGTTGCTTTGTTATGTTGCGAGATCGAACCGTTGCTTTTCTTTGCCTGGTATTGACCGTTCTTATTTGGTCGACGCCAATCACTTTCTTCGACACCGAATTCGAGGGGGTCGACAATGATCGCATGGCGTGGTCATGCCCTCGACCGATCATGTCTCCCGTGCCAGCCGCTGTTGATTTGGACGTGGTGCGTGCCGAATTAGCTGCAACTCCTGCTGGAACAGTTCAAAGTGAACACCCTCAGTGCAGAATGCTGAACGGCACACAGCTTGTCCTGGGCTTTTTGTCGCTTGCTGGGGCGATCTGGAAAGGGCGAGTGTGGTGGCTATCCACAGCAGATGCTCGCGCTGAGAAGAAATTCAAGCGACTTCATGCCAACACTTCAGGGAAACCTAAAGGAATGCTCGATTAGGTCTTCGTGTTCAGGTAGGGATTAGCTGAGCAATTCAGTGCTACGAAGTCTTCGTTCGATATGGAATTCCCACAGTCGATGAGTGAGCGCCGATACTTCGTCTGTATGCGGTGCTTGTTGAACTTCTAGAACCGTTGCTAAAGCTCCTCCCAATGTTGCCCTCATCAACTCCAACGCTGACGATGAAATTCGGCGACCTCGTTGGTGCGCCGCGCATGTAACACCTCCGATGCGCGGATCAAAGAATTCGAGGTTCGTTACCTCTCCTCCGATAACGCACTCGTCCATAGCCGGAGCAACTCCTTCATGGGCTAGGAGTTTCAACATGAAAGCTGGGACGATGAGTACCGGGTCGCTTTTTCGGAGCGTTTCGAGTGCCCCGCAGAGCATCCGATAAACCTCTCGGTTCTCCTGTTTGTCTTGAACTACCTGGTCGACGGCTTCGGCAATCGTTAACGCTTTGCCGAGGCGGTCCAAATCATCTTGTATCTCTGGCCAATGGTCTCGAGTTTCGGCTTGAGTCACGATGTCGAGGTCTCCGCGGCCTTGGTAGAACTGCAGGTCTAGGTGACGTAACAGCTCTAGACGCCCTCCATAACGACTTCGAGTCTTTCTCACCCCTTTAGCGACGGCTCTAACTTTTCCGTGGTTTTCGGTGATGATCGACAAGATGCGATCCGCTTCACCGAGTTTGTGGGTACGGACGATGACGCCGCTATCTCGGTAGTGCGCCATTAGCCGCGGCTACCTATTAAGTCCGCCGAAACGACGGTCACGGGCTTGATATTCCAGGATGGCTTCGTAGAGGTCTGCCCGTCGAAAGTCCGGCCATAACGTTTCGGTGAACAGCAGTTCGCTGTATGCGACTTGCCACAGAAGAAAGTTTGATAGTCGATGTTCACCGGAGGTTCTGATGAGTAGGTCGACATCAGGCATGCTTGGTTCATATAGGTAACGAGCCAATTTTCGTTCGTCTATACGTTCAACGGGGACGTCGTCTTCCAACATCCTTTTCACTGCATCAATGATTTCGGCACGCCCTCCATAGTTGAAGGCAATAGTGAGAGTCATATCGGTGTTGCCCTTGGTGAGGTCAACTGCTTCTTCCATGCGTCGCAGAACTCGTTTAGGGACCCGCCAATTCTTTCTCCCTGAGAACAGAATGCGGATACCCATTTCGTTTAGTTCATGGGACCTACGAACCAACAACGATTCGTTGAAGTTCATTAGAAACTTCACTTCTTCTGCAGGTCTTTTCCAGTTCTCTGTAGAGAAAGCAAACACCGTGAACCACTGGACACCAATTTCTTTGGCGCCTTCGATAGCGTCGAAAAGGGCGTCCTCTCCTGCCGCGTGCCCTTCGGTTCTCGGCAAGCCTTGTGCTTGGGCCCAACGCCCGTTGCCGTCCATGACACACGCGACGTGTCGCGGAACTGAAGATAAGTCGAGGGCTGCAGGAATCACAACTGGCAGGTTAATCCGGTTCGTGGAAATCGAGGAGCCGGTCGAGCGAGTCTGTGCGACGTTGCCAGTCTTTTTCCACTTTGACGTGAAGTTCTAGATGCACGCCGTTTCCTTTATCAGCTAGCTGCTGTCGGGTCGCTATGCCAACTTGTTTCAGCACTTCTCCGTTTCGACCTATCACCATTCCTTTTTGTGATTCACGTTCCACCAATATTTCGCATCGAATACGCGGCCACTCCCATTCGGTGACCCGCGTCGCGATGCTGTATGGAAGTTCTTCACGAAACATGGCAAGTAGCTGTTCGCGGACCAGTTCGGCAACGAACCATGGTTCTGGGAGATCAGTGACTTGGTCGGGCGGGAAGTAAGCGGGCCCTTCGGTCATCCGGCTCTCAAGGTAGGCAACTAGCGGTTCAACTCCTTCGCCTGTAGTCCCTGAGACTGGGAAGTATTCCTCGGCATCAAACTTTGATGCTGCTGCGAGTTGTTGCACGATCGAATCTTTGGAGGCTTTGTCGCATTTGGTGATTACTACAACCGATTTTGGTGGGAGCGCCTCGGCTACCACTTGGTCTCCGCGTCCTACTGGGGCCGTAGCGTCAATAACGAGACATGCAACGTCTATGTCAGCCAACGCTGAGCGAGCTGTGTCGTTGAGTCGTTCCCCAAGTTGGGTGACTGGTTTGTGAATTCCGGGTGTGTCCACGAACACGATTTGGCTTTCTTCGCGGTGGAGTACACCCATGATCCGAAGTCTGGTGGTCTGCGGTTTGTCGGAAACGATGCTGACTTTGGTTCCAAGTATCTGGTTGATGAGCGTTGATTTGCCGGCATTGGGCCGACCAACGAAGGTTACGAAACCGGACTTCATTCTGTTTCCTTGATACGGGCGCCGATTACGTTGATTCGCCGGTTTTCGATCTCTTTAGCGGTCAACTCCCATCCCTCATAGACGAAGCTTTCTCCGACATCGGGCACATGTCCAAGTAATCCAAATACGAAACCGCCGACTGTGTCCC
>CAJWBN010000138.1 GCA_913020735.1 uncultured Acidimicrobiaceae bacterium | reverse complement strand
CGTGGTTGTGTTCTTCTTACTGGGAGCGGCGACTTTCGGATTATTGGGAATCCGGGTCTGGCGGTTGACTTTAAAGGTAAAGACAGAGTCGGAACAAACTATCTACGCGATCGAGAAGGCGGCTCGGGCGTTAGGCGGGATAACGCGAGAAGTTGATGGAGCGAAGCTCCACCTGGCTCGTCTCAAACAGCTAAGAGTTAGGCGCATTCTGGTCGACCGTGTCGTAACTCGTGGGCTTAGACGTCTCCTGGCGCGCCGTAGGACCTAGCCTCTTGGGTGTGAATCTCACCCCTAACGAGATACTGATTATCAGCTTGGTAGCACTGATTGCGCTTGGCCCCAAACAACTTCCGGGCGCAGTGCGAAAAGTAGCAAGAGGCTTCAGCGAACTACGACGACACAGTTCTGAACTGCGATCCGAAGTGTCATCAGTGGTTGATAGGGCGGTCGAAGAATCTCACGATGCAGAGCTTGAACGCCAGGTTGAGGAAAGTTCAGAGCAGACGTCACGGGACCAGAGGGCTGAAGAGTCCGAATGATGTTTAAGAAGAGACGGACGAAAGCTCCCTTGACGTTTTGGGACCACGTCGCCGAGCTTCGGATGCGCTTAATTACAAGCCTCCTAGCTATCGGTGTCGCATCCGTGTTCGGGTTGTTTTTGTACAACTGGTTACTCGACAGCATCTTCTTGCCTCCCTACTGTCGGGTCCTTGATAGCCAAGGCATAGACCGAGCCTGCACATTGGTTATCACTGAGCCACTAGACGGCTTCAAAACTCGAATACGGGTGGCGATCTACGTGGGGCTACTGCTGTCGATGCCCTTTTTGCTTTGGAATCTATGGCGATTCATAACTCCAGCTCTCGATCGGCGGGAAAAGCGTTATGCGATTCCCTTTGTTGTTAGTGGTTGCGCGCTCTTTATTTGCGGCGCGTTTGTTGCTTATTCGACATTTGAGCGGGCGTTAGACTTTCTGATTTCCTTTGGCGGTGACTCTGTTGATCCTCTTTTCTCGCCCGGCGCCTATCTAGGCTTAATCACGTACATGATGATCGCCTTTGGGGTTGGTTTTGAGTTTCCCATCCTCCTGGTGTTCTTGCAGATGGCAGGGATAGTGACACCGCGACAGCTCAGTCAATACAGGCGTTACTCGATTGTAGGAATCGTGGTAGTAGCCGCAGTGATTACGCCGTCAGGCGACCCTGTGTCCTTGGCCGCTTTGTCGCTGCCCATGTACGTCTTCTTCGAATTGTCGATCTTGGTCGGGTTGATGCTTCAGCGCGCAAAACGTCGAAATGTGGGGTCGGAGAGCTAATGGTTCCTGAAGACAACAACCCTGAATCGTCCTTGCTCCGCGAACGCGCAATAGCTCCTGATGAGTTCCAGCTACAAAGCTTCGCCGTAATAGACGGCGGTTCTTCGGTGCTTGTGGCAGCGCCGACATCTTCGGGTAAGACACTGGTGGCTGAATATGCCATTGAGCGGACTTTGGCAACGGGCAAAACCGTCGTTTACACAACTCCGATTAAGGCGCTCTCAAACCAAAAGTTTAAAGACCTGTCGAAGTGGCTTGGTAAAGACCAAGTCGGACTGTTGACAGGGGACAACGCGATCCGTCCTGAAGCGAATGTAGTTGTGATGACTACAGAGGTCCTCAGGAACATGATCTATGCAGACAGCCCTGCTCTAACCAACCTCGGCTTGGTGGTCCTTGACGAAGTTCACTTTCTTCAAGACCCATACCGCGGCCCGGTTTGGGAAGAAGTAATCATGCAACTACCGAGCGCATCGCGATTGGTCTGCCTATCTGCAACTGTGAGTAATGCTCATGAAGTTGCTGGATGGATTCAAGAAGTCCACGGTGACTGCGAAGCGATAATTGAAATGACGAGGCCTGTAGAGCTTCACGACCATTTCCTTGTATTCGACAAACGACATAAGAGACTTCAGGGGTTCAGAACTCTCCGCCATGGCGAAAGCAACATCGAAGTCGAGCGATATCTGGGGAAGATGAGTGGCCAAAGGAGCAGAGGGCCACAGAGCCGAGGAGGCGCAGTCGGTCGTCCACGCCGAAGCGAAGTCATAACTCATCTAGATGAAAACGATCGTCTGCCCGCCATCTTCTTTGTGTTCTCAAGGCAGGGTTGTGACGATGCGGTTCAGAGTTGCCTCGACTACAACGTGGACTTTCTTGATGGTCGCGAGAAAGCGCGTGTGGAGGTGATTGTTGAGCAACATGTCTCTGAGATATCCAAGGAAGACTTAGTCCTTCTCAATTTCGAGAGATGGCTAGATGGGCTGCGATCTGGAGTGGCTGCCCATCACGCCGGCATGGTTACGCCCTTTAAAGAAGCAGTCGAAGATTGCTTTGCCGCCGGCCTCCTAAAGGTCGTGTTCGCAACCGAAACTTTGGCAATGGGAGTCAATTTGCCGGCGAGGTCCGTCGTCATTGAACAATTAAGCAGATTTCGTGGTGAGGGCCACGTCGTATTGACGCCCGGCGAATACAAGCAGCTAACCGGCCGAGCGGGGCGCCGAGGTATTGACTCAACGGGACATGCTTACGCTCTTTGGAGTCCCTACGAATCCTTTGACCAGCTGACTCAAATAGCGAAGAGCAATGATTTCGTACTGGAGTCAGCTTTCCGACCGACCTACAACATGGCCGCTAACTTTATGGCGCGCGCCGAGCGCGAAGAGGCGATCAATCTGCTGCAACGGTCATTTGCCCAGTATCGATCCAACGGAAATATTGTTCGTCTCACGACAGAGGTGGAAAAGGCGAAAGCCTCCCTTAAGACAGCGAAGGCGGAACTTAAACGACTGGGTGTTGTTGCGGACAAGGCCGTATCTCGCCCTTCGGAATCTTCGGATGAGGTACCGACGTCGCTGGCTCAGCTTCGACCCGGAGCGGTAATAGAGAGGCTCCACGGCGACGACAAGCAATACCTCTTGGTCCTAGGCACTACAAGTCGCAGGGGAGGGGAAAACCGGGTGCGGGTAGTTACACCTCGAGGCAAGGTGATGATGCTTACTGGTACCGATTTTGATTTTGCACCAAATGTGCTCTCTGTAGTCGAATTGCCTAAACCGTACGCCCCGAATCGGCGTGAATATCAACGAAGCTCAGCCAAACTGCTGAAACAGGAACTGTCTGACCTGGGCGTTGTGTTGGAGGCTCGGTACCCGGATCGGGATCTCCGATCTGAACGGATGAAGGCCCAACGTCGCGTTGACTCAGCGAATATTCAGATAACTGCCGTTCGGGAGCAAATCTCGACTGCCGAAGGCGGTTTGGGCCGCGCCTTAATTGCCATCGAAGAGGTAATGGAGATCTTTGGGTGCGCGGAATCATGGGTGTTGAGCCCGAGAGGCGAAATATTACAAAGCATCTTCCATGAGATGGACCTACTTGCTGCCTTGTGTATAGATGACGGGCTTCTGGAAGACGTGTCCGCAGCCGAATTGGCGGGCTTGGCTTCAGTGCTGACCTATGAACATAGAAGCCGCCTTGACCCTCCTCCTCCATGGTTCCCGAACCAAAGTGCAAAAAAGAAATGCGACAAAATTTTGGCTTACAGCCAACAAATTCGGTCCGAGGAAGCGAAGCGTGGGCTCCCCGAAACGCGAATGCCCGACCCGACCATTTTCGGTCAGGTGCATGGATGGGCATCAGGTCATGAATTAGATGAAGTTCTTGATGAGGACACACCAGCTGGCGATTTCGTTCGAAATATTAGACAAGTCATCGACTTGCTGGGGCAAATCGCCGACAGTACTCCCTCGCGAAGCCTCAAGAAGAAGGCGATAGAAGCAGGTCGTCTTTTGGACCGTGGGCTGGTTTCTGCCGCAGCCAGACTTCAAGAGGCGGACGGACCTCAGGAAGACCCGAATGACAATTGAAAGAGGTCAGGATTGGGGCATCCCAGCGCCACCGGGCTCCCTTGGCGAGATTGCCTCAAGTAATGCCGAATTAAGAGAACTCGTCGAAACCCAACACCTGAAAGGCGAACCTCACTCAATTATCGGATTGACAGGCGGAGACCTTTGGAAGGCATTGGGAGCCCCCTCGGGAGGAAGAGAGCGGCTTGACAGTTCGGCGGCTCGCCAAGTGTCGATTGATCTGATCGAGTGTCGATTAGATGAGCGCCATTGCCTTGCAGCAGCGCACCTCTTGGTTTTGCACAATTGGTGGAGGGGTCCAGTCACCGCGGTGATGAACACAGAATGGCGGGGAACTTGGCGTGTTACACCACGGGCGCACCCCAACGACGGGTGGCTCGATTTACTGGAAGGCGACCTACCTGTTCGACAGAGGCTATTGCTACGACAACGACTCCTGACCGGTGACCATCTACCCAACTCGGCACTAACGGGCGGGCGAATAAAGGAGTTCTCGCGGGACTTCACGCGCCCAATGCGGGTAATCGTCGATGGCGTCGAGGAAGGCCCGTGCCTGTCCCTGTCTTTGACCGTGTTACCGGACGCATTGACGATAATTTATTAGTACAAGTCAGCGCTAGGGTGCGCGACTGGCGGCCCGGATCGACCTACCATCAAGGCGGACTGAACCGTCAGTCTTTCCGTGCCCACTAGTTTGAGTTTCGCCTTGAACAACTACGCCATCGAACAATTCACGGATACCGAGGAAGACATTCTTCGTCGGTATTTCACCAACTTAGATGAGCCTGTTTTCGCGTTAGTTAATTTGCCAGAAGTTGTAAAAGGTGCGTTGTTTGCCCGCTACAGCAGAACCCACAAGAGCCTTCGACGCTTATTTTTGGATGAGTTTGTCGAAGATCTCGACGTCTCAGGGGATCACTCCATCGACGCAACAGTTGGGCTAGCAAAAGCTGAAGAGTTGTACCAAAGAGTCTTCGTTGAGTACGGAGATGACTCGGTGGCCCAGTTAGGCGGAGTCCATCTGGCGTGTGAACAAGCCTCCAACCTCTTAACCAAAGTCTTGGAGTGGGGCAGGCTAATGTCGTATCTGGAACAGTCGACTCGCTATCTGAGTTATGACACCAGAATCGACGGCCGCTACCGGTACCACCGAGACCCCGAGGTCCTGGCTTCGCCATTGGGTACCAAGTATGTCGGCGAACTTGATCGAATCTTTGACACATATGCTGAGCTGGTTCCGCAGCTCCAAGACTTCTATAAAGCCCAACATGCACAGGGCAGCGACATCGGCGACCTGGCATATCGGCAAACCATCCGCGCCAAGGCATTCGACGCCGTCCGAGGTTTATTACCTGCAGCGAGTCTCTCCAATGTCGGAATATACGGAACAGGGCAAGCGTATGAAGCCCTTCTTCTGCGCATGAGGGCGCACTCATTGCCTGAGGCGCGCTCCTATGCAGATTTAATGCTGACGGAACTACGAAAAGTTATACCTTCCTTCTTGCGTCGAGTTGACGTTGAAGACCGCGGGGTTGCCTGGTCGCAGTACCTAGAGTCCAACGCAAGTGCTATGCAAGAATTTACCGACGACCTATTAGGCGGGTCAGCGCCGGAAGCAGCAGAAGAAGTCGCACTTATTGACTGGGACCCGGATGGGGAACGCAAGATGCTTGCAGCCATGCTGTACCCCTACAGTCATTTGCCAGAGACACAATTGATTGATGTAGTCGATCGTCTGACATCCGAAGAGCGTCTGGACCTTGTCCGGCGCTATGTTGGCGAGAGGGGTAATCGTCGCCATCGGCCTGGTAGAGCACTTGAACGCCTTGATTATCGCTTTGACATACTCGGCGATTACGGCGGTTTCCGAGATCTTCAGCGCCACCGACTGCTTACCATCGAATGGCAGTCACTCACGCCACGCCATGGGTACGAAGTGCCAGAGGCAGTAACCAGCGCCGGTTTAGCCGATCGCTACGACGGTGTGATGGAGAGATCTTCCGGCTTGTATGAATTGCTCCTCGACGAGTTTCCTCAGCAAGCTTCTTACGCCGTTGCTATGGCATACAGGGTTCGCTACGTGATGCAATTCAATGCCAGAGAAGCCTTGCATATGATTGAGCTCCGCAGCCAACCGCAAGGTCATCCCAACTATCGTCGAATCGCCCAGGCCATGTACCAACAGATTGCGACCAAGGCGGGTCATTTAGCTGTTGCAGAGATGTTTAGCTACATCGACCTAACGGCAGGCGAAGA
>CAJWBN010000137.1 GCA_913020735.1 uncultured Acidimicrobiaceae bacterium | reverse complement strand
TTTCGGGGAGGCAAAATCAAAAACGAAGGCCGAACTTCGATTTAGGGCGCTGAGTTGTCATAGCTAGTTGAGAGGCAAGAATCCCATAGCGTTTTTTGCCCTTTGGACTGTCTCAGCAGCAACTTCGGAAGCTTTATTAGCGCCGCGGGCAATTATTCGGTCTAGCTCTGCGGGGTCTGCCAATAACTCTGAACGTCTCTTTTGTACAGGCTCTAGGACACTTATCACGGCATCCGCAGCGTCTGATTTCAGCGGCCCATATTGCGTGTATTCACTTGCCAGAACTTCAGGCTCACGGTCCGTCGCGGCCCCGAGTATGGATAACAAATTCGAAACACCGGGCTTAGTTTCGAAGTCGAATCGCACCTCGTTGTCTGAATCTGTAACTGCTCGCTTGAACTTCTTAGAGATCGAGTTCGTGTCCTCAAAAATGCCAACCGCCCCAGCCGCTGAGTCTGTTGATTTGGACATTTTATTAGTAGGTTCCTGGAGGTCCATAACGCGCGCTGCAATCTTGGGGATAGCTGCTGACGGCAAAACTAAGGTTTCGCCATAACGAGAGTTGAATCGCTCGGCAATATCTCTGGTGAGTTCAAGGTGTTGGCGTTGGTCATCGCCGACTGGGACTCGATCAGCGTCATAAATCAAGATGTCTGCTGCCATCAAAGCGGGGTAGGTGAAGAGACCCGCAGATACATGCTCTTGGCCAGCATCTCCTTGTTTCGTCGATTTGTCTTTGAATTGTGTCATTCTTCGAAGTTCGCCAAACGAAACGGTGCATTCAAGGAGCCATGAAAGTTCAGTGTGGTAAGGGACATGGCTTTGAACGAACAAGGTGCAAACTTCGGGGTCTAAACCTACAGCGACCAGTGTGGCCATGGTTTCTAGCGTCTTTGAGCGAAGTTCCTCTGGATTTTGCTGGACAGTGACAGCGTGGAGGTCGACAGCGCAATAGAAGCTGTCGTGTTCGTGTTGGTCCACAGCCCATTGACGAAGAGCACCAAGGTAGTTACCTAGGTGTATGTCACCCGTGGGTTGAATGCCAGACAACACTCTCGTCATGGAGTTGACGGTACATCAGTCGAAGACCGAAACCGCAGAGAAAGAGCGGAAGAGATTAGAAGCCGTAAAAGAGGGCTCTAACGTGTTACATCGATGTGATTTGCTCCGCTATCGTGATGGCATGCCCTATGAGGTACAAACCAAGGTGTTCGAGGGTCCCTTTGACGTGCTACTCCGTCTTATTTTGGACCAAGAAGTTGACATATACGAGGTGTCGTTAACCAGCATCGTCGATGCCTACTTGGAAGAGATGGACAGGATCATTGGGGTCAAGGGTGATTCTGATTCGGCTACAGCCGGTGTTGATCTAGAGCTAGCGACAGAGTTCCTGCTTATAGCTGCCACGTTGGTGGAGCTCAAGACCCGACGACTGCTGCCAGACCGTAATGACGGCGACCTTGATGAGGAACTGGGCCTATGGGAAGAGCGAGACCTTCTGTTATCTCGTCTCTTGGAATGTAAGACCTTTAAGACAGCAGCTTTAGTGATGCGACAGATGAGTCTTAACGCTTCGCTTAGTTACCCTCGAACAGCCGGTCCTGATGAGAAGTTTTTGTCGTTGGCTCCAGATCTACTCATTGGAATTACCAGTGATGACTTAGCTTTAGCTCTCGTTCAGGCTTTGACGCCAGCGACTGTTAAGCGAGTGGATTTAGACCACGTGGCTCCTATTACGGCCTCGGTCAGCGACGCTATGTTCGAAATTATCGATGAGCTCCCGGCGCTTGGAAAGGCAAGTTTCAAGCACCTAACGGGAGGGCTGGTCGACCGCATTGAAGTGGTTGTGCGTTTCCTGGCGATTCTCGAGTTATTTAAGCAAGGTCATATTGAGTTAGATCAAAGTGAGCGGTTTGGTGATATCACCCTCATCTGGACGGGAAGCGAATCAGAGTTGCTAGTTCCGTTGGGCGGGGGAACTTATGACGGCTAATGATGATGCCGACACTTTTGAAGTGTTGGCCGCTCAACTGGAAACCGAAGGTTCCCTAGTAGACAGTGACCCTTTGAATGCTGAGGTCTCTGACCTAGACCCGACCCTTGTTCCGGCTGACGTGAGGGCCGCGCTTGAAGCAATTCTCATAGTGGCATCGGACCCGGTTGCCCCAACGGTCTTGGCGCAGTTGCTAGAAGTGAGTGTCGATACGGTGGAAGCGCTATGCGGGTACTTGGCTGATAGCTACGCGCAAGAGGAACGTGGTTTTACTATCGCTCAGGTGGCTGGGGGCTTTCGGTTTCAGACCGCTGAGGCTCAGGCGCCCTATGTTGAACGATTCGTCCTAGAGGGCCAAACAACGAGGTTGTCGACAGCCGCTTTAGAGACGTTGTCAATAGTCGCCTACAAGCAACCCGTTTCTAGGGCGCAGATAGCGTCTATACGCGGAGTCAACGTGGATGGGGTTGTGCGAACCTTGCAACAACGTGGCTACATAGCTGAAGTGGGACGAGACCCTGGCCCTGGCAATGCCGCGATGTATGGCACAACAACACTTTTTCTTGAGCGCATTGGTCTCAACAGCTTGGATGAGCTACCTAACCTCAGCGACTTTGTTCCAGATGCGGATGTCGTTGAGACATTAGAGGCGGTGCTGCGCGGAGGCGATGAAGGCACTCCCGAGAGTGGGTCAAAAGCCAGTCCTGAGGATCTGAGCCCCCCAGCGTGACTAGCGAGGAGTCGGAGGAGCGACTCCAGAAGGTTTTGGCACGGTCAGGGATCGCTAGTCGACGAGTTAGCGAAGATTTAATCAACTCGGGCCGGGTGACCCTTAATGGCGAGGTAGCCACTCTTGGTGACAAGGCAAGAGAGTCTGATCACATAGAACTTGACGGGGTTCCAGTTCTCAGAAATCCGGATCTCGTTCATTACCTGCTTCACAAACCGCAAGGTGTTTTATCAACAGCTCGCGACCCTGAGGGACGAGAAACCGTTGTTGATTTAGTGTCATCGGAAGCGAGAGTGTTTCCAGTAGGGAGACTCGACGCTGATAGTGAAGGTCTCATCATTCTGACGAATGATGGTGATTTGACTCAGAGGTTAACCCACCCAAGCTTCGGGGTTCCCAAAGAGTACTTAGCGCATGTGGAAGGAACTCCGAGTCGATCGGCGATCAGGTACCTCCGCGAAGGAATTGAATTAGAAGATGGTGTAACCGCTCCAGCCGAAGTGTCAATGCCACAGGACGGGCTGCTGCGACTTGTTATTCATGAAGGACGTAACCGCCAGGTGCGAAGAATGTGTGAGGCGGTAGGGCACCCTGTCTTGCGGTTGGTTAGGGTCCGAATCGGGCCGATAAAGGACCCAAGTCTTTCAGCAGGTGAGTGGAGAAAGATGACTCGAGATGAGGTTCGTTCTTTGTACGAGGAATCAATCAATTCCTAATCTCGTTTCAGGGTATGTCGAAGCCTTCGGTACCATTTCTTCGGTACGTCGTATCTCTAAGCGGACGGGTCTCATTTCATCATGAACAAACAGACACGTAGGGGTCAGATCATAGGTACGGGCCTCATAGGCGGCTCAATGGCCCTCGCTTTAGGTGAAGCTGGGTGGCACGTCACCGGAATCGACATAGATCCTCAACGAGCTGAAAGAGCTCGGGAAATAGGTGTCATTGACGCGATAGGGATCGACCCGGAGGCTGAGTTAACAGTTGTTGCTGTGCCGGCTCGAGCTCTTGAGGTGGAAATTCGTAACGCTTTAGAACAGACCAAGGGAATGGTGACTGACACAGGCAGCGTGAAAACGATGGTCGCCCGAAATATTGATGATCCCCGATTTGTTCCCGGTCATCCCATGGCTGGTTCGGAGCAAGATGGGGTCGATGGTGCTGATCAGCGGATCTTCGACGGGGCGGTTTGGGTTCTGACCCCAACTGAAGGGACAGATGACCTAGGACTCCGTCAACTACAAACAATTCTCTCCTCTATGGGGTGTGATGTCGTGACGATGACGCCTGAACGTCACGATGCTTTAGTGGCGGTCGTTTCGCACGTGCCGCACCTCACTGCCGCAAGTCTCATGTGTCTAGCCGATGATCGGTCATTAGATGACGCCCCACTCCTCCGACTCGCCGCTGGTGGCTTTCGCGATATGACACGAATAGCTGCCGGCCATCCAGAAATTTGGCTAGATATTTGTGAACAAAACAGTGATGCCATTATCACGGTTCTGGACGAATTCAGTGATCGGATCAGCCGTATTCGCGGCCTTGTCGCCGAATCTGATCGTGACGGCTTAACGACCGTGCTGTCCCAAGCGAGACGGGCTAGAACCAACCTTCCATCCCGTACCGTGAGGCCACAAGATCTGCTTGAAATAAGAATCCCGATACCCGATCGCAAGGGTCAAATAGCGAATATCACTATGTTGGCCGCAGATTGCGACGTCAACGTTGCTGATATTGAAGTAGCTCACTCCACCGAGGGGGCGCAGGGCGTTCTCGTGTTAGTGGTAGCCAGAGCTGAAGTGCAGAGATTCTTGGCAGTTCTAGCGGGCCAAGGTTACAAGCCAACAACAAGAGAGCTTGCATGAGTCAGGCACGGGCGGTCAGACCTGTCGGCGGGCCAATGAGCGGTGTCCCTGAAATCCCAGGGTCAAAAAGTCAAACGAATCGGGCATTGTTGTGTGCCGCCCTCGCTGAAGGCACCAGCCATTTGTCGGGTGTTTTGTTTGCTGACGACACCGAAGCCATGCTGGACGCTGTCGTGTCTTTGGGCTGCGAGGTGCAAATAGACCGCCAAAATGCGATGTTGGAAGTAACAGGCGTCGGTGGGGTCCTTAACTTTGAGGGGTTAGCTATTGACTGCAGGTCTTCAGGAACGACTTCACGCTTTCTACTGCCGGTTCTTGCAGCTGGAAACGGCAATGTCGTCCTAGATGGAAGCGAGCAGCTGCGTTCTCGGCCTTTTAGAGAACAGATACAAGTGTTGCGCGCCCTCGGAAGCACTCTCAAGGAGGCGGGTGGCACTGATGAGTTGCCGATAGAAATTATCGCCGACGGACTCGAGGGTGGAACGATCGAAATATCCGCTGCGGACAGCAGTCAATTCGTCAGTGGCTTGATGTTGGCAGCGCCACTCTTCGTAGGCGGTCTAACAATCAAGTTAACGGGCACACCGGTAAGTCGCCCTTATATAGACCTCACTATCGAGGTTATGAAAAAATTTGGAATCGTAATCGAGGAGAGCGGCGATTCCACATATCGCATTACACAAGGGAAATACCGCTCTGCGGAGATGGCAATCGAACCGGATGCGTCAGCCGCATCATATTTCTTTGCGGCAGCGGCAATCACTCAAGGGAAAATTAAGATTGAGGGTCTCCACCGGAACAGCTGGCAGGGAGATGTCCAGTTCGCCGATGTGCTGGAAGAACTCGGAGCTCGAGTTACTTGGGGCGCAAATTCGATAGAGGTCGAGGGGGGCCGCCTTGATGGAGGGACTTTTGACCTACGGGATTTCTCTGATACAGCACAAACTTTGGCAGCGGTAGCCGCCTTCGCTGAGTCCGACATTGAAATAAAGGGGATCGGCTTTATTAGAGCGAAGGAGACAGACCGGATTAGGGCAATCGTCGCAGAGTTAAGGAAGTGCGGTGTCGACGCCATTGAAATGCCAGATGGTCTACTCATCAAGCCCGACAGATGGCGACTGACGGGAGCCAGTATTGATACATACGACGATCACCGGATGGCGATGTCGATGGCGTTACTCGGACTTCGTGTGCCGCGAATTGAGATCAGAGACTCTGGCTGTGTCTCAAAAACCTTTCCCGATTTCTTTTCGGTACTCGAAGGTTTAAGACCTACTGCTGCATTAGGGACGGACGCTGTAGCGGTAGCGGCTAT
The DNA here is from genome assembly GCA_913020735.1 of uncultured Acidimicrobiaceae bacterium. Lineage (GTDB taxonomy): Bacteria > Actinomycetota > Acidimicrobiia > Acidimicrobiales > Poriferisodalaceae > MedAcidi-G3. The sequence goes on along the minus strand of CAJWBN010000137.1, from coordinate 308 downwards.
TGATGGACCCGCTGGTTCGGGAAAGTCAACAGTTGCAAGAGCATTAGCTGTAGAGCTTGATTTGCCACATTTTGATACCGGAGCTATGTATCGAGCGGTCGCGGTGGCTGCTTCCCGACAAGGTCTCGATTTCTCAGATACACAAGCCATAACAGAAGTAGCGAAGACAGCGGACATAAGCATCGGAGACAAAATTGTTGTGGATGGTATTGATGCCACAGAGGAAATTAGAAGCGCTAAGGCGAATCAGCTAGTGAGTATGGTCGCCGCCAACCGAGAAGTTCGACGAATCCTCGTCCCGCGTCAAC
>CAJWBN010000136.1 GCA_913020735.1 uncultured Acidimicrobiaceae bacterium | reverse complement strand
CGACGATCAGCTTTAGCTTCCAACATGGGAACGCCTGAGATTTTGGTCAAAAGAGTCCATACAAAAATAGGCGACACCAAAGTAGCTAACTGCCATCCAGTAAGAACCGGTAAAGCGGCTATCGAAAGCCCACTCCAGAGGAGCACTTCTCCAAAATAATTCGGATGCCTCGAACGACTCCACAAACCAGTGCTAATAAATGAGTCGTTGCCTGCGCTACGGAACTTTTTCTTCTGCTCATCAGCGACCACTTCAAGCGTCATACCGAGAAGCCATATTGCGAGTCCAGTCGCTTCAACAAAACCGATCTGCTGAGCATCGCCATCGCCAATGACACTTAGAGCGGCAGCAGAAGTAACTACTACCCAAGCCCCTTGGAGAGTCCAAGTCATCAAAAACCAAAGAAAATCTAATTTCATCTTCTCAAAACGTTTATCTTCGCCAGTCAAACGAATACGCGTGACTAAAAACGACCCCAACCTGACCGCCCATAGGCATACGGCGCCAGCAAGAAATACGTCGAGTAATCCTAAATTCGACCGCGAAACAAAAACTGCGATCAACACAACCACAATAAAAGAACCCGACCCTAGTAGATCGAAAAATCGTTCAGTCTGGTAACGCCACGCAACAACGAAACCACCCCATTGAACCAGCAGAGCAACTATTGCACCCACGATTACCGGCGGAACCGTAAATGCTTGCCATACACCAGCAGACCCGCTCCAAGAAACGACTGCGATAAGCAGGAGTCCGAAGATCACACCGGTCAGTGAAATTGATTTCTTCATTTAAATCTCATGGTTAAGTGTCAGAAACTGAAACGGTTTCAGCTCTTTTCGCTATTGCCTTCAACATTCGTCTAAATATCACTGCATGGGCCGGGACTAGGGAAAGCCAATAGATCCGCCCCCACAAACCTCGTGGAACAAAAACCGCTTTTTGTTCAATAACACAGCCGGGGCCCTCGTCATCAACTGACCATTCAAGCCATGCATGGCCAGGCACTTTCATTTCAGCACGCAGACGCAGCAGTCCGGGTTGAACTTCGACAGCTTCAAAAAAATCTACCGGATCTCCAACCCTCAGCTCTGTTGGATGTCTTCTCCCACGACGAAGCCCCACACCACCGAGCAATTTGTCTACAAACCCCCGTAACGCCCACAGCCAATTGAACGTTAGCCACCCGGTGTCACCGCCAAGCGATCGGAGAACAGCCATCGCTGATACTGAGTCGCAGTCACATTTTTCTTGTCGACGATCAACAAAGATACGGCCACCTGCCCAGGCTGGGTCGCTCGGATCGGGGGCAGCGGCTCCAAACTCGTCGTTGCTTCGGCGATCATTGCTCCACCGGGTTGGTAGTTCTTGTCCTCGTACGTTGGACATGGCGTATCCAATCGACTCTTCGAGACTTTGATTGGAACGACCCCGGGCACAGCCACCACCTTGATCTGCTACAACCACATCGCTGGTGAGCGAATCAATCAAAGGACGGGCCAGGCGGATTGGTAATGGGCTAACCAAGTTCACCCAATGAGACGAAAGTCGGGGTGTCAATACAGGCACCGGGAGGATCAGCCGTCGAGGCAAGCCAGCCACTTGGGCATATGACTGCATCATGTCCTGATATGTGACGACATCAGGGCCGCCTATATCAATTGTCTTGTTATAGAACTCTGGCCGGTTCAATACGTGAACAAGATCTTCGAGAACATCAGTTATAGCTACTGGCTGACACTGAGTCTGAGAGACCCACTTAGGTACAACCATGAACGGAAGAACTTCAACTAGCGACCGAAGCATCTCAAACGAAGCGCTACCAGAGCCAATAATGACGGCCGCTCTGAGTTCAGTCACGGGAGTAGCACCTGAAGCTAAAAGCCGGCCTACTCGATGGCGGCTGGAAAGGTGGTCTGATTCGTCAATCCCGTCATGGCCCAATCCCCCTAAATAAACGATTTGCTGGAGACCTTCTTTCTCAGCGACACGAGAAAATTGTTCAGCCATGCTTGATTCGACTTTTGCAAAATCTTCCGAGGACGACATCGAGTGCAACAAATAGTAAGCAGTTTGTGCTCCAGCTAAAGCAACTGAAATGTCATCAACTCGCGACAAGTCGGCCTGCACAATCTCGACCTGATCTTTCCACCAGCGATCAGATAACTCTTCGGGACGTCGAGCCACGCAACGAACCGAGAGGCCCTCAGCTAACAGCTGGGGAACAAGCCGTCCTCCCACATATCCCGTGGCTCCAGTAACGACTACAAGAGAATTATTGGGACTCACCGAGCAGTTCCAATTGGTTCAACATCGATGGGAAACCATTGATGGACACGACATTGTCTGGCAAGTCTGGCCAAACTCCGCCAATCATCACGGGAGTCGTTGGAAGGGACCCATGGACCGCTTTGACCACCTCTATCAGAGTTTTCTCCGATGTAGAGCTAACGGTGCTCAACACGATGGCTACAAGCTCATTAGTCGATAAAGCTGCTTTGACAATGGTGTCAACCGGCGTGTCCGCTCCCAGGTTGATAGGGCTAAAACCACGACTTCGCACTAATTCGGCGCACATAGCTGCCGGCAAACCATGTGTTTCAAGCGGTGGACATGCGATAAGAACGCTTCCTCGTTTGCGTCCACGACGTTGAGGTAAACCCTGCATGCGCCCAAGAATCGACAGGACGATGCTGGAAGCTCGGTGTTCTTCGTAAACCTCTAAGCGCCCATGAGCCCATTGATCACCAACAGCCCGCAACGCCGGAACGACCACTTCACATATAACGTCCTCAACACTGGCACCCACATCGAATGCTCCCTGAACTATGGACCAGGAACCCGGTTGGTCTCCGGTCAGCAAAGCTTGCAGAAACAAGCCAGATTTTTTCCCTAGCGAGCGATGTCCTCGCCCCGCTGGCGCCGGTTCAATCTGGGAAAGAGAATCTAAGTCCGCGAGGGAAACCTCCCAGCTACCACCATTTTTATGGCCTACTAACTTGCCAGAACGAACATACTTGTAGACCGTCATGTAATGGAGGCCAAGGTGTTCCGCTGCCTCATTCAGGCTCAACATTTTGGTGGGGCTATTCATTGTTTCCCACTCTTTCGAAGCGCAACACGGGGGTTGGCTTCGCTGTTCATCAATCTGTCTTGCATCTCGTCTCTACGGTTTGACAGGTCTCGCCAGGTCAATACTTCGACATCGTCTCTGATCCCAGCCGCACGACGGAAAGAGGATTCAGAAACTTCCAAGTCCTGAACCGATAGTCCTAATTCAGCGGAAACTCGGAAGCCATGTTTCGTTAGAAATCCAGCACTTATGGCCGAGAATTCTCCAAGCAGATCCATTTCGGGATCCATTTTTTGGATAAAGGAAGCCAGGTAAGCAAAGTTCTTGACGAAGAGCATCAGCTCTTTCGGGATTCGGGCGCCGCTAGCAAGCAATTCTTTAAGCAACGTCTGAAATTCGGATACAAACTGCTCTTCTGTCAACTGAAGCGGGTCGAAATCGACGCGGTCTAGCTGGAGTTTCTGAATAAGTTCCTCTATGTCTGCATCTGGGGGGAAAGCACCTAAGTCTCTGACTGCCGAAACTTGAGTGCGGACATCACCGGACATCAGTCCAGTTACATATCGAAGAAACGAAATGCGGCGCTCATGTTCGAGTCGTCCGACCATTCCATAATCAACAAGACCAATTACCCCCTCTTCACTGACGAACAGGTTCCCGGCGTGGAAATCGCCATGGAAGATGCCATGAAGGGCCGCCCCTTCGATTAATCCATCAACCATGTGTCTAAAAAGGTTTCGGGCTGCTTCATCACTGAGTTGTTCTGAATCAAGACGAGTCAGCGGTGTGCCTGGTACACGCGACATCACAATGACCCTTGTAGTTGTCATATCTAAATTGGGTTCAGGCGTTGCCCAACGACCGCGTTCTCCGGTCGCCAATGCTCGACGGATTTCAAAGAGATTGGCAACCTCAAGTCGAAAGTCCAACTCTTCAGAAATAGTTTCAGCGAAGAGCTGAACTAGCGCTGGCGGGTTTGCCAGCGCAGAGACCGGTATTTTTCCAACTAACCGAGGGGCCACCCAGGCCAAGACCCGCAGATCTCGCACAACTGTCTTGTGAATTGAGGGGCGTTGGATTTTGACGACAACCTCAGATCCATCTTTCAGCACTGCACTGTGGACTTGAGCAATTGAAGCAGCAGCGAAAGGTTCTTTTTCAAATAGATGGAAAGACTCCGATACAGGTCCTAAATCTTTCTTCAATATTCGTTTAATTTTTCTCCACTTCGAAGGCTTAGCTTGATCTCGACAGCGAGAACATTCGTCGACTAACGCCTGCGGGAAAACACCTTCTGCCGCGGAGATAAGTTGAGCAAGTTTTACGTATGTCGGTCCGAGCCGTTCAGCTGCAATCCGAAGTCTTCGATAGAGCGAAGCAATCCTTTGTTCCTCAGGCAAGCGGCGATCTAAAAACTTCCAAGCTAATAGGGCCCAACCAAATCGAAGTGTGGTGTGGGAAAGCCGAATTGCTGGAGGAAACGACGGAGCATTTACCAAACGTGGTACTCCTGCAACGATGACTCTGCGGACAGCATGAGCGTCTTTAATCCATTGGTTCTCTGAGTCAGGTGCTGCGGAATCCACAACGCGGATCGTTGACTCTTCTTTAATGACTCCCGGGGTTTCTTTTTCAACGTTTCCAGCCGACTCACTAAGCACTCGAAAGTGAAGTTCGTCGGGGCCCCATATCCCCATAGACAGAGGTTTCCAAGAGACTGGTGCGGCGAGTTGGTAGGCAGGCACAACATCTAGAAATGCATTGAGTGCTTCTTGTAGTTCGGCTCTAGCTAATGCTGCGCCCAGACAATGGTGGGCTCCAAGACCAAATGCTAAATGTGGCGCCCGATCCGCTCTATCTATGTTGAAGCGAAACCCATCCTCTGGCTGAGCTAGCCCTGCAGCATGTAATCCCAGTAATACCGTTGTTCCCGACGGGAAAAACAGACCATCTACTATTAAGTCTTCGCTAGCAACTCGAGCTGTAGTACGAACCGCCCCTATGTACCTCAAGGACTCTTCGATAGCTGCTGGAACGAGGGCCCTATCGTTTCTAAGACGTTCATATTGATCTGGTTGACTTGCCAAAACAGCTAGGAGGGAACCCAACTGGTTTCTGGTGGTGTCGGTTCCAGCTAGCAGAATCGCTTCGATCATCGCGACAAGCTCGTCAGGGCTTAACCGATCTTCTTCGTAGCTTGCTTGAACTAGGTCGCTGACTAAATCCGCGTGCGGGCAGCCCTTCCTATCAGCCACCAAACCAGTCGCGTATTGATCAAGTTCCTTTTGCGCAGAAGTGATTTGTTCCAAGCGCCCCAGCACGGCTTCAGCATCAGCATCTAAACCAGAGAAAATTATGTCCGCCCACCGACCAAATTGTTCGTGGTCATCGTCATCAATACCTAATAGTCGACAGATCACAGGTATCGGGTATGGCCGGCAAAATTCCGCTACCAGATCACCCTCTCCCCTTTGTACCAACGGCTTAAGTAACCGGTCAGCATGTTCACGCATAAAAGGCCGCAACGATTCGCTACTAGCAGGAGTGAACGATGAACTAACCAGACGTCGTAATCGCCGATGATCTTCGCCTTCCACCGATAACAAGTTGGGTCGCATTTCGACCTGGTCACCTGCGCCTGGCAACATGTCACGAGCTTTACTGACAAGTGCCTCAAAGTCGATGTCGTTGTGGCCTTCTGCTTGGAGAGCGCTAACGCCAGAAAGCACTGTTATCCAGGCTGGGTCACGGAGGATCTGGCGAGTCTGTTCATAGCCGACAACCAACGGTCCAGCTGGAGTTCTGACTGCCCAATGTTCGGAACCTTGAAGTTGTTCTGTTGCAGCTACTAATTCAGTGAAATCTGATATCGCAAAATCAACGAACGGCAAAGAGCCTGGAGCTGTGACATCAACTAGGGCTGCAGCTTCGTTTGTACCGCTCACTCATTTACCCTTCACTAGGTGAGCAAAGTTTAGCGCTAAATAGACAAAAATCACCTTGGGAGAAACAGTTAATAGTCGTTAATTGCGGCCTCAGCAGTGATCCGACCCGAAACCAAAGCACCCTGTATCGAAGGAGTGGTTCGATGGTCACCTGCAACAAGAATTCCCGTTCGTTTTTGCTTCTTTTTTGTTTT
>CAJWBN010000135.1 GCA_913020735.1 uncultured Acidimicrobiaceae bacterium | reverse complement strand
ATTAGTTGGAGTGATTTCCGACTTTGTCTTATCGACGCCATAGAGGCTTGGGAGAGTCTTGAAAGTCAAAATCAGCCACCGTGGGATTATTACACCTGTTGGGTCACAGCTTTAGAACAGTTGCTTTTCAGGAAAGTCTTACTTGACCCTGCTGAAGTAGATCTGCGTTCAAGAGAATATGTTGCTCGTCCTCATGGTCATGATCACTGATAGCAGCGCCGTGTTTGAATGAGGTTGTTTTACAAATTCCCCGAGTGTTCTTCCCACCACCAAGATGATTTCAGCATGTAGCAGCGTCTACGAGGCCCCTCAGCTTCAAGGTCTAAGGATTCATAAGACACGTCGCCCGCGTAAAAGGCCACCATTCCCGGGTCTGCACCTTTGACTTCCTTTATGTGGGTGTGGAAGCACTGAGGTTGCTGAATCGCATCGCATGCTTGCTGGACTGAACTAAAGCCTTGGAGCCAATTCAAGGTACAGAAAGTGGGGGTCACTATTTCTATTTCGCCGTCAGCGCGTCTCTGTAGTGCATCTTTGGGAGTCATCCAATGGTGATCGGTGATTTCGCCGTGATCGATAGAAATATCAAGACCTTCAGGAACTGCCGCTAAGAAGAATTGGGTTGAAAAGCGTTTTGGGCGAACGGCAGGAGGAAGCCAATGTGCAAAATGATGCAGTTCTGTGCCCGATAGATCAATCCCTGCTTCTTCTTGTGCCTCACGAATGGCCGCTGCGTGGAATCCCCTGCCGTTGCCGTGGTCGCACATATCAACTGCCGCAGTATCAATCCGGTCAGCCGGATCGACTCTCCCGCCAGGGAAAACCCACATACCTCCAAAATATATTTTGGAATTTCGGCGGAGCATAAGTACTTCGATTCCATTAGAGGTATCACGAGCGACGACGACCGTGGCAGCGTCAATGGGTTCTGCTATGTCAGTCAAAGTTGTTCCTTAGTCTTGTGAACTAATCGTTCAGAACCCGCGTCTAGGCCGGGCAGTTGTTGGGTAACAGAACCAGCATGATCTGCAGCGAGCTTCAGAACCACTCCCTCTAACTCAGCCCAAGAAGCAACTCGCGGACCTTCGATATGGCGGTTGTATGGCTGATCAAAAGTGATGACGTGATTACCAGCTTCTCGCAGGCCTTCGACGTTGTGAGGGCCGTCATCTACATACGCATGAGCGGCGACATCTGGTTTCTCTCCGACAAAGCAGACGTCGCGATAAGGGATTCGTTTTTGGTCTAACCAGTGGGCTGTGTCAGCTATCGCGACGGCGTGCCCCCAATTGACGTAGAGACGATGAGTAACCACTCGAATCCAAATGCCGGCATCAGAAAGACGCCAAAGGGTTTCGGCGCAACCCGGGACGACCTCCATATCTCTAAACATGCGGTGTTCCATAACTGCAACGCGATGAAGCCGTTCAAAGTCATCCGGACCGAAGCCCCATTCTCGAAAGTCCCAGCTCCGTTCGAGTGGAAGTGACTCTTCGTCCACTCCAAGTTCTTTAGCGACAATTTCTCGAAATATTTCAGTGTGTAGCCCGCAGACCCCATCAAGATCAACGCCCAAGATAAATTCGTTCATGAGCGACGTCTCCGGAATTTATTCCGTTTTGCAGGAGGCTCCTCAACCGCTGGAAGCGTCAACCAGGAATCTGAGAGCTTGTTTTGACCGTCTATTCGTATTTGTTCAAGTTCGGGTCGTGTCCATGGTGCTGACCGCGGATCTAGGGCTCGGTAGCGGGCTTCGAGGTGGTCAAAGTTCTCGTCGGTAATGACATTCTCAATTAGCCGGCAAGGTGTCCAGCTTTCGATGTTGCCTAGCCATATGTAGCTATCAGCGACGTCTTTCAGTCGCAGCGAGGTTTCCTTGCCATCCAACGAGCCAATGACTTCGTTCAAACCCACGTTTCCCAGCGTTGCAAGATCCAGGGTGATTCCAAAGTTCTCTGGCCTTTCTGGCGCTGCGGCTATCAATGACTCGACACGCTCCGCAGCTTGGCTGTCGGTAACCGCTCCGTGAAATACCGCGCGGGCTACTCCATCTCCCATCCAGCGGTGGAGAAGATTTCCAACGCTCACTGTGGGCAAACCATTGTCCCATTGAATTAGTCGGGTCGTGGTGCGCTCGCCTGACATCAAGACAACTGCGCGCCCGCCTGAACGCAAAACTTCATTTGTCAACGTATTGGCCATATGAAACGCCGCTACATCGCGGTAATGACCACCCATCCACCAGTTTCTAAGCTCTAACTCTGCTGCTGATCTTCCTTCAAGGAGCAAAGGATCCTCTACATAGGTTGGAAAACCTAAACCAACGACCCGAAAACGAGGAGCTTGGGCATCCAGGCTCCTGTTTAAGGCCCAGGCTGCCCTCAGAACCTCAGCGTATTCGAAGTATGTGAAGCCAATCCCAAGCAAATCAACAAACAAATTTGTGCATTTGGTTTCATCCCAGTTCTCTGATGCAAGTAACTGATCGAGAGCTTCCTGAGTCCGTGAATTTGTGAATTCCCAAGCCAAGTTGTGCACGCCGGCCTCGTAGAGCTGAGGTAAGACCTGCGAAACAAACTGGACGTGCTGCGCTATTCCGGTTTGGTCACCCAAGAGGACTAGTTGCTTGGAACCTGCTAATTCAACCAGGTGAGCGCTTGCTGATTGCAGGGAGGAACCCTGTTCTTCGCTGTTGTCTGTGGAGTCGTTCATTTCCTGTCCGTCATAACGTTAAACAATCTGTGTCCAACTGAGTTCAGCCGCAGCCGCGGTGTTCTTTATAGCAATGTCGAAGTCCCGGGTAGTCGAATCGGGCTGCCTCAGTTGTGGATCTAGTGACCATCTACGTGCTTCATCGATATTTGTTTCATCCACTAATCCTTGGAGAGGAGTTGGTCCTCGGACATCTTTAGGACGTTCAAGAAAAATCCATCCGTGAGCGAGCTGAGAAATATCGCCATTATCGATTGAGGTAGAACATGGGAGTCTTCCGATAGGTCCAGAATTTACGTCGAAAGCGACGGGAAAGTGAGGATTGTTTGTATGAGCGAAAGCTGCGTCTAAGTACCCATCGGCGGGGAGAGTGAAAAGCCCATGCTCACCATCAGCGGTCAATGGTTGATGGAGGAGAACTGTCGCCGCTTGGTCCGCAATGGCGCTATAGACGTGGTTTCCGCACCCGACCACTCTGCCGTCGACAACCTCGGTATCGATTTGGTCCATTGTGGTATGAGGGCGTCTTCTCATTCGAGTCAACGCATTGCCCGTTTTGGTTAGAACTAGGGCCTTGTGTCCATGTCCGACAAACTCCTTGAGTAGAACATCGGCCATATGCCTAGACGCCGGGCCCCTGGGACGTAAGTGTTCCCAAGCGTAAGGGGACAACAAGTCGGCACTGGCTGTGACGGCGTCGATATCGATGTCGTAGTCAAGTGCCACTATTCGGAATGGAGGAGAACTTGGAACCCGGGTTCGATTGACAGCCCAAACGGCGCGCAGAATATCCAAGTATTCAACGAAGGCGAAGTGGTAACGCAAACCCCAACGAAACAAAGCTGACCTTGCTATCCCTTCATCAAATTGGTCGGCGTTGACCAATTCGTCCAATAGAGATTGGTCATCCATGCAAGCCCACTCGATACCGAGCAGATTTACGCCTGCTGTATTCACTGCTGGGATTAATTCCTGCAGGAATAGACCAGTTTTTCTTGAAGGAACGTTGTGTCCGACGAAAACTATTTCATGGTGGCTAAATAGATCTGAGACGTAGTCCACGGGTTCCCGCCCGGCTAATGAAATTTCGTCGATTACCAGATCTAGATGTCCAGGGTCAATCGATGAGAGGCGTCGTCGCTCTCGAAAATGCTCAATTGTTTCGAGCATCGCGTCATCCCCATGAACAGTCACTTGCCCGAGAGTACCTAGCGATAAACGTGCTGTGATAGCTGTCTGTTTATATTCGGCCGATCCTCCGTGCCAGTCAGCCCTTCTGCGACGTATGGTGAAGTGGCCGCTGCGACAGCTAGCTGAGAAAGAAGCGCTTTATGACTATGCGTCTATACGACACTGCGCAAGCAGCCGTTGTTGATATCGAGCTAGATGCCCACGTCCGCATGTATGTGTGTGGCATTACGCCTTATGACTCAACTCACCTTGGTCACGCAGCTACCTATTTGAGTTATGACCTGATCATTCGGCGACTTGAAGATCTTGGGCATACCGTTCAACTAGTCCGCAATGTGACCGACGTAGATGACAGCATTCTGCCCAAAGCAAGAGAACTGGGGATTGACTTTCTTGAATTAGCCGAAACGGAGATGAACCGATTCGGACAAGACATGGTTGCGTTAAATACGCGTCGCGCTGACTCAGAACCGCGGGCTACCGAATCCATGAAGGACATAATTGACCTCATTGTCACATTGGCAGATCGTGGCCATACCTACGTAAGTGAGGGAACGACCTATTTCGATATCACCACCTTCTCGGAGTTTGGAAAGCTCTCTCATTTGACCGAACAAGAGATGGTTGAGCTTGCAGCCGAAAGAGGTGGGCAGCCGGACGATCCGAAACAACGTAATCCGTTGGATTTCGTATTGTGGCAGCCCAGCGCAGATGATGAACCCAGCTGGGACTCCCCTTTTGGCTCAGGGAGGCCCGGATGGCATATTGAGTGTTCTGCGATGAGTATGCGTGCGTTGGGTCCGGCTCTAGATATTCACGGCGGTGGTGCTGACCTTATTTTTCCCCACCATGAATGTGAAATTGCGCAAAGTGAATCTGTAAACGACGAGCCGTTCTCCAAGTATTGGATTCATGCAGGATTAGTTGCTTATCAAGGCACAAAGATGTCCAAGTCGCTTGGAAACTTGGTTTTTGTATCCGAGTTAAGAAAAGAAATTGATCCCCGTGCCATCCGGCTGGCTCTTATGGCCCACCACTATCGATCTGACTTCGAGTGGTTTGACGAAGAAGGTCCTCAAGCGCAAAGAGATCTTCAATTACTTGTTCGCTCAGCCGGTGAGGCTGACCCTGTTGCCGCAGGACCGTTGATTGACCAGGTACGTGATGCACTAGACGATGATCTCAACACGCCGCGAGTCCATCAATTACTCCTCGAAGAGGCTCAGGCTATTGAAGAGGGGGCGCCATCCGCGTCTCCGGGCGGCCTCGTAGCTTCGGCATCTTTATGTGGAATAGAACTTTGATGAGGGTGTTGAGTTCTTAGGTTGCCCGATGTAGCAGCTTTGCGGGGTTAGCCTGTCAACAATGCAGTCAATCGCAATCGTTAATCAAAAAGGAGGCGTCGGCAAAACCACCATTACATTGGGTATTGCCGAAGCGGCCGCTGCTTCCGGATTGAAAGTTCTAGTGGTTGACTTAGACCCTCAAGCTAATGCTTCGAGTGGTTTGGGTATATGGAATGGGACGCCTTCGATTGACGACGTGATGAGTGAGCCGAGAGCCGGCTCAGCTCTCGAAGCTATATGCCCTTCTCGTTGGCCTGAAGATGGTCCCAACCCAGATCTGATACCAGGAAGCCATCTTCTAGCGAGTCGAGAACCGCTTTTGGCGGCAGACCCAGTAGGTGCTCAGGATCGATTGAGACTGGCTTTAGCAGGTATCGGCCATGATCTAGCTCTTATTGATTGCCCGCCGTCCCTTGGTTTGTTATCTATAAACGGGCTCTTCGCTGCTGAACGAGCAGTCATCGTCACTGAACCTGCTGCCTGGGCAGCAGATGGAGTCGATTTGATGCACAACACCGTCGAACGTGTATCGGGTCGATTAGGGACCCCAAGGTTAAGCGGAATTGTTATGAACCGGGTTGGAAGAACTCGCGATAATCGCTATTGGAGTGAACAACTAGAAGAACGATTTGGAACCCTCTTACTGCCGCAGATCCAGCTAAGGGCCGCGATAGCGGAAGCCTCAGGGCAGTCCACAACACTCCGAGCCTTGGGTAAACGTCCAGGCGCTACCGAGGCAGCTTCACAATTTGATGCACTATGGGTCGAACTAAGCAGCGACTTGGGCTTCAACGAAAGCAATGGACGTCCAGAGGCAGCCTTTGAAACTCCAAGCACTACTATTGACTCTTGAAGGAGTGGCGATGGCCGGCTACGACACGAACCGACCCCGACCCACCGATAGTGGTTCGTTCGTTGGGCTTCCAGGTGACCCTGTAGTCGCTCGCCCGAGCTCTGACCTTGAGACAGATGAAGAAGACACACCTGACGCGG
>CAJWBN010000134.1 GCA_913020735.1 uncultured Acidimicrobiaceae bacterium | reverse complement strand
GTTGTGGCGGGAGAGAGGGAAGATAAAAGCGGTGAAGCGCTGGTGTCTTCGCTGAGTTCTGCGGGCTTTCAAGTCGTTGAACACAGAGCTGTCGCCGACGGGGTAGATAGCGTCGCTGAAAGCCTGATTGACATGGTTAGTGGTTTTGCCGGTTTGGTCATTACCACTGGTGGGACCGGATTTACTGAAAGGGACCTGACTCCCGAGGGAACCCTTCGAGTTGTTGAACGTAATGCGCCTGGGATCGCCGAAGCCATGCGTTTGGCGAACCCGTTGGGTCGTCTGTCGCGGGGGATGGCGGGCATTGCTGGAAAGTCCATCATTTTGAATACACCGGGCTCTACTGCGGGGTGTGTCGAGTGTTTTGAAGCTGTGGCAGATGTCGTGCCTCATGCTTTACGGCTACTTCATGGTGAACGGCTTCATTAATTGTGAATACGTCTGATCCGCTCACTGATGCTTCTCTAATGGAAAGAGCTATTACAAACGCGGAGCAGGTTCGGGGCAGCACAGCCCCCAACCCATGGGTTGGGGCGGTCATCCTGAGTTCCGAAGGAGAACTTTTTGATGGAGCGACAGAGCCTCCGGGTGGAGCGCACGCTGAACGCGTAGCTATTGACTTAGCAGGCACAAAAGCCCGCGGTGCCACCTTGTTCACGACACTTGAGCCGTGTAGTCACCAAGGAAGAACGCCTCCGTGCGTTTCTGGCATCGTCGAATCGGGAGTAAAGAGGGTTGTCATCGGTATAACGGATCCAGACCCTCAAGTTTCAGGTGCTGGAATCGAAGCTCTGAGGACTGCTGGTATTGAGGTGGTCGAAGGAGTTGAGGAAAGACAAATAACAAAACAACTTGAGGCATATATACATCACCGAGTGACCGGCAAACCATGGGTGGTGTTGAAGATGGCTATGACCATGGATGGCAGAACAGCAGCTCCAGATGGATCTTCGGAATGGATTACGAGTCAGGAAGCGCGAAGTGATGTTCATGCTCTACGGGCGCGTTGCGATTCGGTAATGGTTGGCGCCGGAACTGTGCGATCCGATGATCCTTCTCTGACCACGCGATTTGTATCCGGGTCAGACCCACAACGAATTGTGTTGGGTAAGGCACCAGCAGGTGCTCGGGCTCATCCTTGTTGGGAGGTCGAGGGGGATCTCGTTGACGTATTACTCGAACTGGGCGGCAGGGGAGTCGTTGATTTGTTGGTAGAAGGAGGAGCTACTGTTGCCGCGGCCTTTCATGAACAAGGTCTTGTCAATGAATACGTTTTCTATCTAGCACCAGCGTTAATGGGGGGCGAAGATGGCCACCCTGTGTTTGTGGGCCCAGGTTCTGCGACAATGGCAGATCTATGGCGTGGAGGTCTACGCGATGTTCGCAAAATTGGTTCTGATCTTCGGGTTGAGTTCCGACCGTTAGAGGGAGATTAATGTTTACAGGATTGGTTGAAGAGTTGGGCTCATTCGCATCTAACGATGGAGATCGGTACCGATTCGAGGCTGAGGAAGTGATTCAAGGCACGGAAATAGACGACTCCATATCCGTCAACGGTTGTTGCCTTACGGTCGTGGCATTAGGAGACGGCTGGTGGGAAGCTGACGTAGTAGCCGAAACAATCGAACGAACATCACTTGGCAATTTAAGGCCAGGGGCCCCGGTGAACCTGGAACGAGCAGTCAGATATTCTGACCGTTTGGGTGGCCACATGGTTCAAGGACACGTAGATGGCGTAGGAACTGTGCTAACTCCAGGGCCTGATTTGAGGGTTCAAGTGCCGGAGAGCTTGTCGCGTTACCTAGTTGAAAAAGGCTCCATAACAGTGGACGGAGTGAGTTTGACTTGTTTTGATGTGCGAGATGGAGCGTTTGCAGTTGCCCTTATTCCCCATACCCTCGCTGTGACGACACTCGGGTCGTATACAGAGGGCGATAACGTAAACATTGAAGTTGATGTAATAGCTAAGTATGTCGAACGACTCCTAGCCCCTCATAATGGAGAAGACTCGTGACCGCACCTGCAGAGGTTCTCAACGATGCCTAAATCAAAAACGAGAAACCAGAGATCGGGAGACGCCGATTCTCCGTTGGCAGCAGTAGAAGACGCGATCGAGGCTATCGCACGCGGTGAAATCGTTGTAGTAGTTGATGATGAAGATAGAGAAAACGAAGGCGACCTCATCATGGCCGCGGAGCATGCAACGCCTGAGAGTATTGCCTTTTTCGTGCGCTACACCTCAGGAGTTTTGTGTGCTCCTATGACCGGTGAACGGCTTGATGAGCTGGCATTGCCTCTCATGGTTGCTATCAATACGGAGCCGATGAGAACTGCCTATACGATCACCGTCGATGCGGCAGAAGGAACCACAACAGGAATTTCTGCTAGTGATCGATCCAAAACTCTGAACCTGCTGGCTTCTCTAAGTAGCGAACCTCATGACTTTGTCCGACCTGGCCACGTACTCCCTCTCCGATATCGATCCGGAGGTGTACTAAAACGAGCTGGTCACACGGAGGCCGCTGTAGATTTGGCGCGCCTTGCTGGTTGCGAACCAGCAGGGGTATTAGCCGAAGTTGTGAATGACGATGGCACGATGTCTCGATTGCCCGATCTCATTGACTTCTGCGAAGAGCATGATCTCCTTTTGATCTCTATCGCCGACTTAATTCGATATAGACGGGCAAACGAACGACTCGTCGATCCAATAGCTCAATCACGTATGCCCACTATCTACGGTGACTTCACGAGCTACGTCTTCAGAGACTTCGATGGGCAAGAGCACGTTGCTCTCGTGTTCGGGCACATTATGGGAACGGACCCTGTCTTAGTTCGAGTGCATAGCGAATGTCTGACAGGTGACATTCTTGCCTCGATGCGGTGCGATTGCGGCAGTCAGCTTCATTCGGCTCTCGAAGCTATAGCTAAAGAGGGAGCTGGTGTTCTGGTCTACTTGCGCGGGCATGAAGGTAGGGGAATCGGCATAGGTCACAAAATTGC
Source organism: uncultured Acidimicrobiaceae bacterium (assembly GCA_913020735.1). Lineage (GTDB taxonomy): Bacteria > Actinomycetota > Acidimicrobiia > Acidimicrobiales > Poriferisodalaceae > MedAcidi-G3. Next base: position 3,245 of record CAJWBN010000134.1, on the reverse strand, counting down.
CGCATACTCACTCCAAGACGAAGGGCACGACACAGTTGACGCTAATTTGGAGCTAGGCCTCCCAGTCGACACTCGTGAGTATGGGATTGGCGCGCAAATTCTCGTCGAGCTCGGAGTGACGAAGATGCGTTTAATAACGAATAATCCGAAAAAGATCGGTGGACTGTCGGGCTATGGCCTAGAGATAGTGGAGCGTGTCTCTACCCTTGACGGTGCTAACCGAGAAAATATGGCGTATTTACGAACGAAGCAACAACGATTGGGTCACCTTATTGAGGGTCTTGACGACCTAGCAGCCGACTGATCGGTCAAGATTGCTTTTAGATTCAGGCCTCGGCGATAGCAGCGTAATGCCGTAATTAACTAGTGATTCGGTGTCTTACCCGGGTACCGTCATCACCATGCTGAAACTCGTGTTGCCCAAGGGTTCTCTTGAAAAGGCCACCTTCCAACTATTCGAAGACGCCGACCTTGCTGTCCGCCGGACTAGCGATGTCGATTACCGAGCATCTGTCGATGACCCCAGGATCGCTGACGTGAGAATTCTTCGACCTCAAGAAATTCCAACGTATGTTGAAGATGGTCTTTTCGACATTGGAATCGCGGGCAGAGATTGGATCGAAGAAACCAGTAGCGACGTCGTCTCTTTGGGTCAGCTGAAATATTCGAAGGTAACGGCGAAGCCAGTGAAGATAGTTGTTGCAGTACCCGCCGATAGCCAATATCAGGTTCTCTCAGATCTCCCACAAGGGGTACGAGTTTCAAGCGAATATCCAGAGCTCACTAATCGACACTTCGCTGCTGCGGGTGTTGAGGCAGATGTGCGACTGAGCTATGGAGCTACAGAGGCCAAGGCACCGGAGATAGTTGATGCCGTAGTGGACTTAACAGAAACAGGAAGTGCGCTCAGGGCTGCCGGATTAAAAATCATTGATGAAATATTGACGAGCTATACAGAAATTTTTGCGAACCGCGAATCATATGAAGACCCTGAGAAACGGAAAGCCATGGAGCAAATCAAAACGCTGCTTGATGGGGTGTTGGATGCTCGAGGTCGGGTTTTAATGAAATTGAATGTTCCTGGATCCGATCTCGACCAGGTAATTAATGTGCTTCCCTCTATGAAGGCTCCCACTGTGAATGAGCTTTGGGGTGGCGGAGGATTCGCTGTCGAAACTGTAGTCAACAAGAGCGATATCAACGTCTTGATCCCCCAGCTCCTCGAACTCGGAGCAACCGATGTAATAGAACTTCCTATCTCAAAGATTGTCCCATAGCGCCACTGTTGACTAGTCGTCCTCTTCTGGTTGGTTCTGCACCTCCACAAACGCCAGTCTGATTTGATGTAGCGCTGCAGACAGTGTCTGATGTTCAGGAAGTTGATCACCTAGTTGTTCGACCAAAATTCCCATCGCGTCAATGGGCAAACGCGCCTCTTCAAGATTGGGTGGATCGATTCTTAGGTGAAGGGCGGCGAGTTCAAAAAGTCCAATCACGTGATTGGCAACTATCTGACCAGCCGGCACCGAAAGTAGTTGTTCCTGAGCCTCGCGAAGCTGTTGTTCCATTGCCGCTGCGGTTTCGGGATCGACCTGAGCAGCCTCTGCGTGCTCGAACACCTGCTCGGCGTTACCAGTTTCCCCGGCGTCTCCTGGAACTTCATGCTCTCCCGAAGGAGTCCAAAAGCTGCTCACATGACCTCTTTCAATAAAGCGCAGTGTCTTCGTCAGAGACACTACTTGTTCGGAATTGCTCTTTACCCTGTTACCCTACGGCCTTGACAATAGATACAAGCGGGGTTCCGCCCCCACCGTTCCACCGGAAGGTGCGACTCGGTCCCTGTCGGGTTGAGGTAACTACCGTTACCGGATCTTCCGATATGTGAGGCGGGCAACAAATGTGTCCGCCTTTTGTTTTTGAGCGGAAGGTGCCATTAGCGGACTTGGAGAATGTCCTTGGTTAAGCGAGTAAGGCCATAGCACGCCCAGATGAAGGCGATGCCCGGATCAATGAAGAGATTCGGGTACGGGAAGTTCGACTGGTTGCCCCAGACGGTGAGCAGATCGGAATTAAACCCTTGCCAGAAGCATTGAACATTGCACAAGACCTTGATCTTGACTTGGTGGAGGTGGCCCCAGAGGCCAATCCTCCGGTATGTCGAATCATGGACTACGGAAAGTTCAAATACGAATCATCGCAACGGGCGAAAGAGTCGAGGAAAAAAGCCAGTGCTATTTCTTTGAAGGAGATGAAATATCGGCCAAAAATCGGACAAGGTGATTTTGACACTAAAACCTCAAAAGTTGAGAAATTTCTCTCGGATGGGCACAAAGTAAAAATCACAATCATGTTCCGTGGCCGTGAGGTCTACCACCCAGAATTAGGTAGAGAGATTCTTGAACGAGTGGCAGAAAATGTTGAGACAGTAGGAAAAGTTGACCAGTTCCCTAAGTTAGATGGCCGCAATATGACCATGGTGTTGAGCCCTGATAAGGCCGCAAAACAGCGACGTAAAAATACTGAGGAAATACCAAGCGAGTAGAGATCAGGGAGTCTTGCAAACTCAAAGGCCCCTCCTTGAACCCCTGGATAAGGAAATGTTATGCCCAAAATGAAGACACACAGCGGAGCCAAGAAACGGTTCAAAACTAGCGGTTCAGGAAAACTGGTCCGGCGTAAGCAGGGTAGAAATCACATTTTGGAAAAGAAGTCAGCTAAGAGAAAACGTCGGCTTGCCGTTGAAGGTGAAATAAGCAAAGCCGACCTTCCACGCATCAACAAGATGCTGGGCAAGTAGAAGCGATTCGTAAGAGGAGATGTCAAAGTGGCACGAGTAAAACGTTCTGTCGCTGGCCGAAAGAGTCGCAAAGCGACCTTAGAGCAAGCCAAGGGTTATTACGGTAATAAGAGCCGCTCGTATCGAGCGGCTAACGAACAAGTAATGCACAGCGGTAACTATGCCTTCAGAGACCGTCGAGCTCGTAAAGGCGAGTTTCGACGCCTTTGGATTCAGCGCATTAATGCCGCAGCTCGCCAAAATGGAACCAGCTATAGCAAATTGGTCAACGGTTTAAATGCTGCTGGCATTCAGGTGGATAGGAAAATCCTGTCAGACATGGCTGTTAATGACCCCGAGGCATTCAGCAAGCTTGTAGAAAAAGCTGAATCAGCTCGACAAGCAAGCTGACTCTTTCGTCCCAGTCGTCACGACTGACCCGGCTTAGGCGCCTAGTTCGCGACCGGCA
>CAJWBN010000133.1 GCA_913020735.1 uncultured Acidimicrobiaceae bacterium | reverse complement strand
GTCATAGCCTCGCAAACCAAACGCTGCCAAGGCTGCGTCCAAGATTCGTTCGCTAGTACGAGCGGGCACTCCAACATTCTAGGTCTAAATCCAACATGGACTTACCATTTGGTAAGTTTTCTGCTAGAACTATTAATGTGATCAGTGAGTCCCTTTCGGGCAAACGGATAGCGATAACTGGGAGCACCGGTTTTTTAGGAACAGCTCTAGTGGAGCGACTGCTACGCGGTGTACCTGACTGTGATCTCGTTCTTCTGGTCCGCCCGACACGCCGCAACAGCGCAACGCGCCGAGTTGAACGCGAAATCTTTCGCAACGACGCCTTCGACAAACTCAGGGCTGAATGGGGAGAAGAATTTGACGAGAACTGCGAACGTAGAGTCTCTGTCGTTTCTGGTGACGTTGCCAATGACGGACTTGGGCTTAACGAACAAGATCGCGCTCTATTCGTCTCATGCGATGTAGTAATTCATTCCGCTGCGACAGTGAGCTTTGATAGTCCTCTAGACAGCTCAATCGAGATCAACCTTTTAGGCCCTAACCGGGTAGTTCAACTCCTATCGGAGGCAAACGTAACCCCTCACCTTGTAGCAGTTTCAACCTGCTACGTAGCCGGCAACAGGCGTGGATCCGCTAATGAAGAATTTCTCGCCGGCACTCCTTTCCAAGTGAATGTTGATTGGAGGGCCGAAGTTGATGCCGCTAGACGCACTCGAGCTGATCTCGATGCAAGAAGTCGAATACCTGAACAACTCCAAAGATTCCGCAAAGGCGCTCGCGAGGAACTAGGAGCTGCCGGTCTACCAATGCTCGCTGCAAAAACCGAACAGCTCAGAGAAGCATGGGTTAACGACCAAATGGTGGAAGCGGGCCGAAGCCGCGCAACCTCACTCGGGTGGCCTGATGTCTACACCTACTCAAAAGCATTAGGGGAAACCGCTCTTGTCGAACTCCATGGAGAGGTGCCCATCAGCATCGTCCGTCCGTCGATAATCGAATCTGCGTGGTCAGAACCATCACCAGGGTGGATCCGCGGCTTTCGAATGGCAGAACCACTTATCGTTTCTTTCGCAAAAGGTGAACTCAATACCTTTCCTGGCTACCCCGAAGGAATCATTGACGTCATTCCGGTAGACATGGTCGCCGCCGCCATAATCGCGGTAGCGGCAAAAGGTCCCGAACCTGAGCCTGAAGTATTTCAAATTGCTTCTGGTTCCACTAACCCTCTCCAATTCAAAAAACTGCTCGACACAGCTATGGAGTGGTTCCGTGAGCACCCCGTGTACGACGCGAAAGGGCACCCCACTGCCGGCACAGAATGGAAGTACGCGGGATCAAGCGGTCTAGAGGAACAACTTCATCGTGTGGTGAAAGCTTTCGATATAGCGGCCAAAGTCATCAACCGACTCCCAATTCGAGGCGAAAGCAGCTTTACAAGCAAGTTTGCAGAGCGCCGCCAAAATCTGGACCAAATCAAGGGTTATGTCGACATTTATGGTGCTTATGGAAAATGTGAAGCTATCTATGGAATACAACGCACGCTTTCTCTGTGGCAGTCGCTATCAACAGAGGATCAGGCTCAGTTCGGATTCGACCCAAGTGTCATCGACTGGCATCACTACATCACCGAGGTACATCTCCCCACCGTAGTAATCCAAGCACGAGTGAAAACAACTCCAGAAAAACGCAGCGGTCCAAGCCGTTCAGAACGACTTCGCTCAGCAGTACTAGATTCAGATCGTCATTTCGCTGCTTTCGACCTAGAGAACACGCTGATCGCAAGCAACGTCGTGGAAAGCTACGCATGGTTAGCTACTCGTCGTCTGAACTCCAAACAACGCCTTGAATTCGCACTTCGAACATTGACCGAAACTCCGGGGCTTTGGAGACGCGACAAACGAGATCGAACAGATTTTCTTCGCTACTTCTACCAACGGTACAAAGGTGCCTCGTTGCAACAGCTAGAGGCAGACGCTGCAGAAATGCTCAGTGATCTGATTCTCATCAAATCCTTTCCCGCTGGCCTGCGACGTGTGCGCGCACACAGAGCAGCAGGACATCAGACAGTATTAATTACTGGCGCGTTAGATATCGCTGTCGAACCTCTCCGCCCCCTGTTCGACCACATCATCGCGGCAAGAATCGATCGCAAAGACGGAAAACTCACCGGGGAAATGCTTGATGTGCCCCCTACAGGTGAGGTGCGAGCGCAACTAATGGTGGAGTGGGCTGAAGAAAATGGGTTAGACCCATCCCAAGGCGTCGCGTACGCCGACTCAGCATCTGATCTTCCGATGCTAGAAGCCGTTGGCTATCCAGTCGCGGTGAACCCAGAAACCCGCTTGGTAACCATCGCTGAAAAGCGCGGTTGGTTAACTGAGAATTGGCCAAAGACCGCTGGCGCGCCTAAACCGTTACTTCCCATGGGGCAGCGTCCGAAACTACTAACTACCAGAGAAGGAGTTCGTTGATGTCTGCTCGACAAGGCCTTGTCCTCGAAGTTGACAGGACTACTCCACCCATAGTGTTTCACCACGGAGAAGGTTTCCGATTTGAAAAGCTACCTTCGGGCAGTCGCGTTGTTTATCCCAACGAGCCAATCGAACCAATTGAAGATGTAGACAGCGCTATACGGCATGCCTTAGATAACCCCCTGGGCGATTCTCCCCCACTTGCGGCATTACTGACCAAGGGGATGAAACTAACTATTGCCTTTGACGACATCTCCCTACCTCTCCCTCAAATGCAAGCGCCCGATATTAGGGGCCGGATTATTGAACAGGTTCTCGACACAGCAGCGAGCGCCGGTGTCGACGACGTCCACTTGATAGCGGCTCTAGCCCTTCACAGAAGAATGACGGAAGCCGAGTTACGTCACGCCGTAGGTGACCGTGTCTACGATGCCTTCGCTCCTAACGGCCAGTTATACAACTTCGACGCAGAAGACCCGGACGCTTTATCTCACCTCGGTGAAACCGACCACGGAGAAGAAGTTGTTATCTCCAAAAGAGCAGCAGAGTCCGATCTCATCATCTACGTAAACATCAACCTCGTTTCGATGGACGGCGGCCACAAGAGCGTCGCTACAGGCTTATCTGGATACACAGCTATTCGTCACCACCACAACGTCGAAACGATGCAACGATCCAAATCGTTTATGGATCAAGAGAACAGTGAACTTCACACCAAAAACTGGCGCCAAGGTCGACTAATTAGAGACGCCGGCGTCAAGATTTTCCAGATCGAAACGACACTCAACAACGACACATTTCCAGCTCCTTGGGATTTTCTACAAAAACGCGAATGGGAGATGAACCCCAAAGAGCGCATGCTCCTATTGGGCACAAAGAAATTTCTAGACAAAATTCCCAGAAAAACAGCACGATCTATCTTCCAAAGCATCCGCGCTCCCTACGGATTGACTTCAATCCAAGCTGGCGAGGTGGAAGAAGTCCACAAAGTGACAACTGCCAATGTTTACAGGCAACACTTGGTGAGAGTCGAAGGTCAAACCGACATTCTCTCTATGGGGCTTCCATACTTAGGGCCCTACAACGTGAACTCAATAATGAATCCGATCCTCGTCGCATGCCTCGGATTGGGTTACTTATTTAATATGTACAAGGGCAAGCCCTTAGTTCGCGAAGGTGGTGTAGTGATCATGAGTCACCCCACCCCATGGGAATTCCACCCCGTGCACCATCCGAGTTATATAGATTTCTTTGAGGAAGTTCTCGCTGACACAACTGATCCAAAAACAATCGAACACAAGTACGAAAAACGTTATGCCGAAGACGAGTGGTACCGCCATCTATATCGCACCTCATACGCCTACCACGGGGTACACCCGTTTTACATGTGGTACTGGTGCTCACACGCCCTTCAACATGTTGGTCAGGTCATAATCGTGGGTGGAGACCAACGTGCAACAAAGAGAATGGGCTTTCGCTCAGCTAGTACTATGCGCGACGCTCTTGAGATGGCAACCGATGTTGTTGGGCGCGACCCGTCTCTGACTCATATACACAACCCACCAGTCCTTATGGCTGACGTCGTCTAGTTCGAGGAACGAAAATGACGGATCCGAATCGCAGAAACCCAATCAGTCACTTAACTGATCGAAAAACCAAAGCTTCAATTTCTCGCGTCGTTCGGAAGGTCGAATTTCCACTAAAGGCAGCTGAAACACCAGAAGGAGAAGTGCCGCTGCCCTCTAACACCGGTGGAAATTATGAGACCGATTGGGCACGCAGGTATGCATCAAGACTCACGAGGCGAATAGCTCTTTCCACTCTTGGCAAAGGTGTCATTAGCTATTACGCAAACCCCACCGTTAGAGGGCTTGATCGCCTCCATGACCTAGACGGCCCAGCAATTTTTGCCGCTAACCACCAAAGTCATGCCGACACGCTGCTCATGTTGACCTCGATCCCGGCTCCCTGGAGGCACAAAGCTTTTGTGGGAGCTGCAGCCGATTATTTCTTCGGCAACCGCACAACAGCAGCGATCTCTGCTTTGTTCATAGGGGCCATACCCATAGAGCGCACTTCTATCAATCGCAACACAATCGAGAAGGCAGTCGACCTGCTTCGATCTGGATGGAGCATGGTGATCTATCCCGAGGGCGGAAGATCGCCTGATGGGTGGGGTCAAGAGTTTCGACCTGGGGCTGCCTTCCTAGCAAAACAAGCAGGGGTTCCAGTAGTTCCAATTCATATTCGAGGGACCTTCGACATTTTACGTAAGGGCCATAACTGGCCAAAGAGGTCCAAAGCCACAGTCAACTTCGGAAGACCATTGGAATTCGCAGAAGAAGACAACAATCGGCGATTCACTAGGAAACTCCAAGCTGCAGTCGAGTCTCTTGCCGACGAAACCGCCACGGGCAACTGGTTCGCTGCTCGACAAAGATCACACTCCGACGAAAGTCCAGGAATCCAAGGACCAGATGGTGCTCCATGGCGCCGCCGTTGGGTACTCAGCGAAAAAGATAAAGAGAGCAACGATGGTGAACGTCGTTGGCCCTACGTCTAAATTTGAAGCGCAAGTGGCGAAATGCCCTAAAGGGCGTATCTTCTTTAGAGCACCCATCGGCACGAATATAGAAGAGGGAACTTAAATGCCAGTAGCCGCGAATACCCCTATAGAGCTGATAGCAAAGGTGTACGCCAACCTTGCCGACAGCACTGTAATGGGACGCGAAAAGTTAGGGCGACCGCTCACACTGGCGGAAAAGGTTCTTATCAACCACTTGGCGTCAGAGGACCAAGAGTTAGAACGAGGCGTCAGCTACGTTGACCTGAACCCTGACCGCGTGGCTATGCAAGATGCGACAGCACAGATGGCTTGGCTTCAATTTATGACCGCTGGCCTACCTGAGGTTGCAGTGCCAACTACTACTCATTGCGACCACCTCATACAAGCGCGAGATGACGGCAAAACTGACCTATTAGCCGCTAGCGAGAACAACGAAGAGGTCTACGATTTTTTGGAAAGCGTGTGTGCGAAGTACGGCGCAGGATTCTGGATGCCCGGAAGCGGCATAATCCATCAGGTTGTACTCGAGCAATACGCCTTCCCAGGCGGGATGATGATTGGCACCGACAGTCACACCCCTAACGCTGGCGGACTCGGAATGATCGCTGTCGGAGTCGGAGGAGCTGACGCAGTTGACGTCATGACCGGTTTTGCCTGGAATGTCCGTTGGCCAAAAGCAATCGGAGTTCACCTAACAGGGGAATTATCCGGCTGGAGCGCTCCCAAAGACATCATCTTGAAAGTTGCTGAAATCCTCACCGTCAAAGGCGGGACGGGCGCAATCGTTGAATATTTCGGCCCAGGGGCCGAATCGCTAAGTTGCACGGGCAAAGCAACTATCTGCAACATGGGCGCCGAAATTGGCGCTACAACTTCGCTGTTCGGATACGACGAAGCAATGGCTCGCTACCTGAAATCAACAGGACGTGAAGATGTCGCTGATCTAGCAAACAGTGTTGCCGAACACCTTCGAGTGGATGACGAAGTGATAGCCAACCCTGGGGCTTACTACGACGAAGTAATTGAAATCGACCTCACAACCCTGAGCCCTCATATCAATGGACCTCACACCCCTGACCTAGCCCGAGAAGTCGCAGAATTAGGAGACGAAGCTGACGCCAACGGCTGGCCTTCCAGCATCAGCGCCGCGCTAATTGGTTCGTGCACTAATTCGAGCTACGAAGACATCACCAGAGCAGCAAGCATCGCCCGCGAAGCCGCAGCTAACGGGATTACAGCTA
>CAJWBN010000132.1 GCA_913020735.1 uncultured Acidimicrobiaceae bacterium | reverse complement strand
GCCGACGGTATCGGCGTTGAAGCGAGTGGAACTGGTGACGGGACAACAATCACTGGTGAGAAAATGTTCGTAACTGATGGCGGGACTGCAAACTTGTTCGTGGTAGCGGCCCGAGCTGAAGGAGGCATCCATCTGTACACAGTGGACGGTGATGCCACCGGATTGACCCGAGAGAACCTCTCGACAATGGATCAGACACGCAAGCAAGCACGGGTTACTTTTGACGGCACACCGGCCAGTCACCTGTGCGACACCAATGATTTTGCCTACATTGCCCAAATCCTTGACCTAGCAGCAGTAGCTCTAGCAAGCGAACAGGTAGGTGGCGCACAATTTGTGATGGATATGGCCGTTCAATATGCCAAAGATCGTGTCCAATTCGGTCGACCCATCGGTTCCTTCCAAGCCATCAAACACAAATGCGCTGACATGCTGCTCGAGGTTGAATCAGCTAAATCTGCTGCCTATTACGCTGCCTGGTGTGCATCGGAAATGAACGACGAGCTCCCCTCAGTAGCGTCTCTAGCGAAGGCGTATTGCTCAGAGGCTTACTTCCACTGTGCCGCTGAAAATATCCAGATTCATGGTGGAATCGGCTTCACGTGGGAACACCCTGCACACCTATATTTCAAGCGAGCCAAAAGTTCTGAGCTGATGTTCGGTGACCCGGCTTACCATCGGGAACTCTTAGCTCAGCGAATTGGCCTCTAGAACATCAATTCTTCTCCCTGAGGAAAACCACAAAATATGCTTGGACTTGCAGTAGCAGGCTCTCTCATAATCGGATTCATCGTGGCTGCCGCGGTCATTGGAAGGGAAACGCGGCGGCTGAGCCGACAACCGCGCCAGCCCGTATGGAGGCTGGAGGAAGCAGCCGCGTTTGTAGAAGCAGAAATTGCCTTCGAGGTAGCAGCTAAGACTGATCCGGAGACGTTGAGACAAGTTCTGAAAATTCATCTGAACGAACTTCAATTCAATTCCGGTAGCGAAGACGATGTCGCCGATAGTTCGCTCGCAGTGCAAAATCTTTATCGCCAAGCGAGATCCAACAATATTGAAATTACTCGACCGACTGTAGATGCACTGATGGAAGCTCACTTGCAGTATCTGAAGCTGATCGGGGCATTGGGACCAACTCAGAGGCCAAGCTGAGGCAAGATAGACCTTATGGAAGCACCAAAAGAGCTAGAAGGCCACCGTTACGTAGGCGATAAGCGAATCCAAAAAGTACATGACCTGGAAAGCTGCACCCATGAAGAAGCCGTGAAAGCGCTATGCGAAGCCAAGGCCTATGCGACCTTTGGTCCAGATGAACTGCGAGAAGCTCGGAATCGCGGATACAAACCAGCGGCCTGCTGCTAGGAATAGCGACTTTAGCCTTGTCGGTCACGATCACTGAAACCCGCATAGACGGAACACCACACCTAGAAGCCTTCCTTGTCCATCCCGAACGCTCGCCGACGCGCGCTCCAGCTCTCCTTCTCTGCCACGGATTTCCATCAAGGCAGAGACCCGGCGTTCCGAGCAGGTCATATGAACAGTTCGCTGAACGAGTTGCCGAAGAACAAGGATGGGTTGTGTTAGCAGTGAGCCTTCGCGGTTGCGGCCAGTCCGATGGCCAATTTTCGATGCTTGGCTGGTTAGATGACGTTGCCCGGTCGATCCAAAGACTGCGGGACGAAGGGTCCCAACGAATATGGCTAATTGGGTCCACGACGGGCGGATCGCTTGCAATTATGGCGGCAGCCCGCGACCCAGAAATTCGTGGAGTCGCTGCGATGGCGCCACGCGCTGACTTCGATGATTGGGCAGGCGACCCGCGTCGTTTCCTCCAACACTGTCGCGATGTCGGAGTTGTCGATAATGATGATTATCCCGAGTCGATAAGCCAATGGGCAGATGAACTCCGACAACACCGAGCCATCGACTCAATAAAAGCTATGGGTGAACGACCCCTTCTGATCCTCCATGGCACTAATGACCGCCAGGTCCCGCCAGATGATGCGCAGCAGCTAGCAGATCTTCACCCTGCGCCAGAACTCAGACTTATTAATGGTGCCGATCATCGGATCCGACACGACCCACGGGCTGTTGCAGTCCTCATGGGTTGGCTGGAACGCCAAGCAGGAGAAGGGCTTGATTAAACCGAAGAGTTCTTCCTGGCAATCAACATCGTTCCGACCGTGCGAAGTGCTACCTCATCATTCTGATTAATCATTTCGTTGCTGAGTTCAATGAAACCAAGGTTTGGTCGCGACCCACTTTCTCGCATAGCCAAGATCTCCACCCTTAGGGTCAAAACATCGCCCACGCGAACGGGTGAAGGCCACGACAACTCCGAAAGCCCGGCGGCACCGAGACAATGTTCACCCAAAAATCCTTCGGCGCTGAGACGCATCATCAACGATCCCGTATGCCAACCTGACGCGATTAAGCCGCCGTACATAGTTTCGGCAGCAGCTTCTGGATCTACATGAAAATGTTGAGGGTCAAATTGAGTAGCAAATGCAAGCATCTCCTCTTCGACCATCTCAACGCTGCCCAACACAAAGGACTCTCCGATCGAAAAGTCTTCGTAGCAACGATCCTTCACAGGAACAGTTGATGTCACTTTGCCTTCCTCGCTTCTTGTCGTTGCTTCCTTAACTGTGACAGCGCCTCGGGTGAATCAAGGTCTGCTACCGAGTGAAAACCAACGTCAGCATAATGACCCGCAACCTGTTCCCACCCTTCGGGGGTTACCTCGAATCTCTTAGCAAGCAATGCAATAAAAATTTGGACCTTCTGCTCACCAAAACCTGGAAAAGATAACAACCTCTGACGTAAGTCTGCTGCATCAGAAACATCAACCAAGACAGCCTGAGGATTTCCAGAATAATGCTCGACTAGATGTTGGCAGACACGATGAGTTCTCTCCGCCATCGACTTTGGAAACCTGTGTAATGCCGGTTTCTGAGAAAAAAATTGCACCAGATCCTCAACAGGTATCTCCGCTAAAGCAGACGCCTCAAGATCAAACCCAAGCCTTTGCCTTAGACGGTATGGCGCTATAAAAGCTCTTTCGATTGGGAATTGTTGATCCAGAAGCATCCCAATAAAGAGAGCGAGAAGATTATTGTTTAACAAGTCATCAGCGTCGTGATCTCCCGTAAAACGAAGAGAACCAGCCGTGCAACCCATCGCTGTGAATCTATCCTTACCTTAAGAGGGCATGTACAAGAGAAGTGCGTGTTTTGGTGACATTCGTGATGTATGAAGTACAGCCATGACCACCCATGTATTTACTGATGGAGCCTGCCTGGGCAACCCGGGGCCTGGAGGGTGGGCATTTGTAGTTGATCAAGGGCCGTGGTCCTCGGGGTATGAACCCCAAACTACGAACCAGCGTATGGAACTGACAGCCGCTAGTGCCGCTGTTCAAGCCCTAGATGGCCCGCTGCGTGTTCACAGCGATTCCACATACGTAGTCAATTGCTTTCGCCAAGAATGGTGGAAAGGGTGGTTAAAGCGTGGATGGAAAAATTCAAAAAAAGAACCAGTCGCTAACCGTGATTTGTGGGAACCCTTCATCGAACTGGTTAACGCTCGAGGCAACGTCGAATTCGAATGGGTCAAAGGACATTCAGGTCACCGCCTGAACGAGGCAGCCGACCAGCTAGCCACAACCGCTGCTGCCCAACAAGCAAACCAAAGCGGCGGCATATACACAGATGCAATCGTGAGGGGGCTTGATGCTGACCATGCTCCAAGTAGCGAGCCAGCTCACAACGATGCAACACACAGCATCGCTGTCTTTGGGCATCGCCCCACAGAATTGGGTGGCTATGGAGAGAACAGAATTACGCTTGCGGTACGACGCCAACTCATCGAAATTTTGAGAGCCAAGCTCGAAATGCACTCAGACGTACAAGTACTCACAGGCCTCGGCTTAGGTGCAGAAATGTTGGCCGCCGAAGCTGCTGCCGCCACCGCCATTCCATACGGCGTGGTCCTTGCCTTTGAAGGGGTAGAACTGAGATGGCCTGACGCGACACAAAAACGATTCCACGAACTCTTAGCCGGAGCACGTTCGGTAACTGCCATCAATAAAGAAAATCCTAAAACGGGGGCCGAATACGGCAAGGTAATGGGCCGCCGCGACGACGCTATTCTGCGGCTTGCTACCGAAGCTGTATTAATTCGCAACGGTAACGATCGAACGTTGGGTGATCTTCAAAGAAAGCTGGAGAGACAATTTGAAGACGACGTATGGATCATCGAACCAGAGTGACATTAACGAGAGCGACGGGTTACCTGCCCTCTGACTAAACCAGAATTGTGAGCTGTCAGCACGCAAAGAACCCTTCGATCATCTTTCCAAGACCGTTCGCTTGGGGCGTAACCAGTAATGGCCATATGAACCGGATCGAATACATGTCCTGTCGCGTTGCGGAATCGATCTAGACAGCCGCTTTTCGCGATTTGCGCTATGGACGCGGCGCCAGGCCACTCAGTGGCGGCGAGATCAAAAATCGCGAAGACTTCAGCTTGATGATCATCAGCGCAGGGGACAGCATCAACTACCTCGATTTCATCGGCACCAAGTAGAAAGCAATCACCAGGCGATAGCCGAAGCACACCGACACTGCCACCGGTTGTTATCTGCCCGGAAGGAGATCGTATCGACCCATCAAGTAGAGATAACTTGTCTGGTTCGCTACAGCCGAATCCGATGCAAAGAATGATTAAACAGCAAGTTGCAAATCTCACTCGGGAGGCAACTCGACTAAACCGGCTAGTCGCATCAATGTGGATTCCATATTCTTCATGTGCCGGCGGGGATAACGCAAAAGCTGGATAAGGATGGGTAAGCGTGACGTTGACCAATCAAAGGTCTCGGTCACTAGAGTCTGTTCGCCTACCTCGGATAGCTCATACCTCCAAATATGGCCGCCGAAATGCCCCCAAGCGATCAGCCGACCTTCCTCGAACTCTAAAACACGACTTTTCATTCGATACGGCATGCCCAACCGCATTTTCATGGCGAAAGTACTTCCAAGAGACAAACGAGATTGCTTTCCTACATGGCCCTGAACCGTCCCTGAGCCATCGATCGCTGCATGCTGAGAAGGGTCAGCCAACACATCAAAAATTATTGACGGAGAAGCTGAAATCAGCCGCTCACAACTAATTATTCGACGAGACATAAGCAAAATCTAGCTCCCAGTCACAGCAAGTAGTAATCAACCCAATTCGAATAATTGAGAAGGTAATTGGCCACGCCCTCTACTAACCCGTCCGTCAACATCGAAAAGAACCCATGCTGGCTGCGATGAAACTCCGAAGTAGTTCCAAAGAGTCCCATCAAGATCTTCGATGTGAGGCAAATGGCTCAGACCATGACGATCAATAAAATCAACATATCCTTGAAGCTCGTCGCGACCGGGTAAACCGATAATTGCGATATCGCTTCGACTGCTTAAAGCGGCGACCGCCGCTGCTTCAGCGTTGCAAGCACCTCACCACGGAGCCCAGAACCACAAGAGCACCTCGCGTCCGGCTAAGGATACGGGCTCAAATAGCTCGCCTGAAATAGTCGAGCGTTCGAGGACAGTTAAGGCAACAGGAACTTCAGTACCTACCTTCTCAACGAGAGCTGAAGTGCTCACGCGCAGATCTGGAGGCAGCGTGACTTGTGTGTCAATCGGAGCAGATACACCTTTTTGTTGATCGGTACTCGAACAGGATGCGAGGGGAACCAAAGTTGCGAATAGAACAACAGAGAAAAAGCGGCACCGCACACCACAAAGGCTATGCGTCAGAACCAGCCAGACCGCTAGATTCAGACAAGTGAGTACAAGAGCTTTAATCATCACAGCTTTAGCGACAGGATTAGTCATCCTCGCTGCCTTCGCAGCCCAAGTGCTCATTGCGGTATAGGCGCTACCGAAGTTAACTTCGACCATCTCGCCAAGGTTGGACTGTTGCCGGGTTACGATTAGCAACAGAATGACTTCTAGACACTTTGATTTGGTTGTTATCGGAGGAGGACCCTCCGGATACGCAACTGCGCTGACGGCGGTAGCCGCTGATCTCAGTGTCGCTCTTGTAGAACGGGACCGCCTTGGTGGAACCTGTTTGCATCGTGGATGTATCCCCGCCAAAGAATTACTTGAAACGGCCTCTGTCCATCGGACCGTGACGCAGGCTGACCAATTCGGCATCATTACTGCTACCCCGACGGTGGACTTTTCTGCAGCTCAAGATCGCAAACAAGCCGTCGTCGACCGGCTTTTCAAAGGTGTAACAAGTCTCATAGAAAGCAAGAATATTGATCTCTTTTCTGGAACAGGGAACCTGAGAAGCGATCGAAAGGTTGCGGTACAGCTGGATGACGGAACCGAACAGGTATTGAGTGGCGAT
>CAJWBN010000131.1 GCA_913020735.1 uncultured Acidimicrobiaceae bacterium | reverse complement strand
CTAGCGTCGATCGGCGGCTTCTTCGCCGTGCTAGCAGCGATCACCAGACAGTTCGTTTTTCTGCCGATCGGAGTGGCGCTCATTGGTATCGGCAACGCGACCAACATGGCTACGCGCTACGCCGCAGCTGACCTTGCTAAACCCGAACGCCGAGCGTCGACTATCGGCCTAGTCGTCGCTGCCACAACGATTGGTTCGGGATTCGGGTCTTTGCTTTCCTTGTCTGTGTTCGACCCCATTGGACGCAGCATCGGTCTCCCTGACTACGCGGGCTCATTCCTCACCGGCGCCCTACTTTTCTTAGTAGCAGCCGCGATTGTCGAGATTCGACTACGACCAGACCCGTTAGTACTCGCGGGTGGGGTGGGCAGTGACGGAACTGACAACAGAATCCCATTCCGAGATGCGATGAGCCTGATTCTCGCGAACCCCAAGGCCCGCTTAGCGGTACTCGCGATGATGGTCAGCCAGGCCACCATGGTTGGCACCATGACCCTCACCCCGTTACATATGAACGACGGAGGCCAAAGTAATGGCGCGATTAGCATCATGCTCTTCAGTCATATCCTTGGGATGTATGCCTTCAGTCCGTTGGTTGGCCGACTTGCTGATCAGGTGGGGCGTTACCCGATGCTGCTTCTTTCTGGAGTGCTCGTCGCAGCCGGAGCGCTATGGGCTGGGTTCACCCCACCCGAAGGATTTATCGGAATTACTGGCGGTCAGACCGTGATTGGTATTGCGTGGTGTTTCGGCATCATCGCAGCAAGCGGACTGTTAACAGAAGCTTTCCCCGTAGAGCAGCGTGCGAGTGTTCAAGGCGCTGGCGACATGTGCATGATGGCTTTCGGTGCAGTAGCTGGTATCTCGGCTGGCGCAATCGTTGCCTATCGAAGTTATCTTGATCTCAATCTGGCAGCCGCGATCCTCGGCGCGGCTTTGGTGATTGCGGTGTTATTGACTGTTATCTCCACAGGTCGGACAGGTAAACGGGGTCAAACTATATTTGCCGTCACTCCGGTCCCCGGTTACTAAGTATGTGAAGAGCCCACGGTTTACCAACGAGGGGCTCAAGTGAAATTTGGTTATTACAAGCCCGATATAGCAAAGTGAAGACCCAAGCGAGTGACAATAGTTAGGGCGTCCCTGACTCTCGACCTCGGCGCCACCCAAGGAGGCAGTCATGGCCAATGTCACCAATGAAGAGCTTCTGATCGAGGCCGAGGACTTCGAGAACTACGGCGGTTGGGTGCTGGACGCACAGTTCGACCATGAAATGGGATCGCCATACCTGCTTGCTCACGGATATGGACGTCCGGTTGCTGATGCTTCTACAACAATCCAGATCGGCCAGGCAGGTACCTATGAAGTTTGGGTTCGTGCCAAAGACTGGGTGCCATCGCATCATCCAGGACGGTTCGGACTGTCGCTAGGCTCGATTGCGTTTGAGCACGAGTTCGGTGCCAACGGGCAGGATTGGAACTGGGAACGCGCCGAATCTGTTGACCTTGACGCCGGCCCAATGACTGTCGCCCTCCACGACCTAACTGGCTTCGATGCACGCTGCGACGCGATCTACCTTTCGTGTAACGGTCAACAACCCGTCGATGGAGCTGGCTCTGACGCGCGTGCGTGGCGTCGCGCATTGCGTGGCCTTCCCGATCAACCTTCCGACGAAGGTCCCTTCGATGTGGTTTTTGTCGGAGGGGGAGTCACCGGCTCTGTTGGGGCGTTGGCAGCGGCGCGTCTCGGGCTTCGAGTAGCGGTGGTTCAGAACCGGCCAGTACTCGGTGGCAACGCGAGCATCGAGATAGGGATAGGCCCCCGCGGCGAGAAAGGGTCTCTAGTTGCTGAGGCCATAGCGCGGAAACCTGATGGTGATCTGCAAGTAGGTCAGCTACTCGAAGCTGAGCCCAACGCGACGATCTACCTACATCACCAAGTTTTCGATGTGGCGTTGAACGGTCGAGTCATCGAATCCATCGATGCCCGCGAGGCCGTCAGCGGACGCGAGATTCGTATCACTGCTTCGCAGTTCATTGACTGCACCGGCACAGCCATCCTTGGTGTCCTCGCCGGCATTCCGACCATGTTCGGAGTCGAATCAGCCGCAGAGTTCGGTGAGAGCCTTGCACCACCCGAACGTTTAGACCAACATCACGGCCACACGGTGTTCTTTAGAACCCGCATGGCCGACGAACCCGTCGACTTCCCCGAAGTGCCGTGGGCGACCGAAGTGGCTAAGGACTTCGCGGACCTCGGAGGACAAGCCATCGAACCGGGAACCGATAACGGAGACGGACCGGTGGTCGAGACGTTTCGCCCGCCAGCCGACGACAGCTTCGCCAACCTCGCGCGTCGACTAACCCACTACTGGGAATACGGCCAATGGTGTGACCCTTATACAGAAGGTGAACACATCCGTGACCATCTTTTGCAAGCGATCTACGGAACGATGTCAAACGTTAAGGCAATGGAGCCCGAGCAATGGGCCAACCTAGAGTTTGAGTGGGTTGCCCACGTCGCAGGACAGGGCGAGTTCCGTCGTTACATCGGCGACCATGTTCTCACCGAGACAGACATCCGAAACCACGTCGATTTCCCAGATGCAGTCCTACAAAACTCCGGAGCGTTCTGCTTGCATCATCCAATCCATGAGGAGTACGACTTCCGACTCAAGAGCTGGACCTGGGACACCCGCGACGACGAACCGTTCGATGTTCCATTCCGATGCCTGTACGCCGCAGACCTCGACAACGTCATGATGGCCGGTAAACACATCAGCGTCACCCACGTAGCAGGTTCTGTCACGAAATTCATGGGCAACGGTGCTCAACACGCCATAGCGACCGCAGCGGCAGCCGTTCTGTGTAATAAGTACGCCGCCACTCCCCGAAGCGTCTACGACCACCACATATCGGAATTACAAGACCTCGTCACCGACATCCGGGGCAGCTAACAAGAACAACCAACTTCTCGTAACTCTGGTCACTCCCACAACAATTGAAGACGTCCCTCAGAGGTAGATAGATAACCACGATGGTGCCGTCAGCGTTTTCGATCAATACTGGAGATATGGGTGAACGATTAAAAGACTGCACAGCAATCATTACTGGAGGCGCACGAGGGCAAGGAGCAGCAGAAGCTCGACGCTTTGCCGAAGAGGGAGCCTTCGTGGTGATAGCAGATGTATTAGATAGCGAAGGGAAAGCCCTCGCCGAAGAGCTTGGAGATTCAGTCACTTTCAATCATCTGGATGTAACAAATGAAGACAACTGGGCAGCAGTTGTTGGTGGGTTAGTAGATCAACGTAAATCCATAGATATTCTCGTCAACAACGCAGGGATTCTCTTGTTTGACCGTCTTACTCGATCTTCCAGGGAGGATTTCGAACGCGTCATGGAGGTGAACTGCACAGGTGTCTTCTTGGGGATGCAGGCCGTAGCCGATGAGATGAAGAAGCAGCAAAGCGGTTCGATCGTCAACATTTCTTCCGTGGCGGGCCTCCAAGGCGTCGGATTCCAATTCTCATATTCTGTTAGCAAATGGGCGGTAAGAGGTATGACGAAGTCTGCTGCCCACGAGCTCGCACGTCACAACATCAGAGTCAACTCTGTGCACCCCGGCTTGATCGAGACAGCAATGCTCGACCAATTCCCCGACAATCTTCAACCCAGCGTTGAGTCTTTGGTGCCGATGGGTCGAAGCGCAGACCCCGACGAAGTCGCTGAGTTAGTGCTGTGGTTGGCATCCCACGAAAGCAGCTACTGCACGGGGGCTGAGTTTGTGGTGGATGGGGGACTATCTGCTGGGTAGCTTTCGCTACCGCATGCCATCGGTAAAAGCCCAAGGTGGCATCAAACCTTCAAAGATCGCCTCTCATTTCCGGATCGCTTCCAATGAAGCTGGTTAACTCATGCAAACGGAGGTATCGCTATGGCACAAGACATGCCAGGTAAGGAACACGCTGAGTGGATTTCGACGGTAGTTGAAGAGGTTGTCGAACCCGACCTGCCGATTCTGGACCCCCACCATCACTTGTGGCTCGATGAAGGTCATACGGGATGGCCGTACACCATCGATGATTTTCATAAGGACACTGGAAGTGGTCACAACATTGTCGGCACCGTGTTTCTCGAATGTCATGCTGAGTACCGGAAAGATGGCCCACCTCATCTTCAATCGGTTGGAGAGATCGAGTTTGTTGCCGAGGTAGCCGAAGCTAGCGCTAGTTCAGGCGGCGCCGAGATAAAGGCGATCCAGGGCAATGCCGACGTTTCGTTGGGAGCTGCAGTTGAAGAGGTATTGGAGGCTCACGAAATAGCTGGTAGGGGACGGTTTCGCGGAGTCCGCTACATCACAGCCCAAGATGATCATCCGCCCTTAGCGATGTACGAGAACGCTGCGATGGACGATCCGTTATATCTCGAAGGGGTTCGTCGTGTTGGGTCTTTGGGATACACCTATGACGTCATGGTGTATCACCCCCAGTTACCTGAGATTGTTGACGTAGCGCGCGCATGTCCTGATACTCCAATTGTTCTGGACCATTTAGGAGGGATATTGGGCACTGGGCCGTACAAGAATCGACGAGAAGAAATTCTTCAATTCTGGAAGACCCAAATGGCCGACATCGCCTCTTGTGGCAACGTCTTTTTGAAACTGGGCGGTATCGGAATGCCGATGATGGGTTTTCGTTGGGACAAACGTGACCGCCCTGCAAGCTCTCTGGAACTGGCGGACGCCTGGGCTGACCCAATTCAATATGCGATCGAGGTTTTCGGGGCAGATAGATGCATGTTTGAATCTAATTTCCCTGTCGATAAACGCGGCGCCGGCTACGTACCGTTATGGAACAGCTTCAAACTCATAGCAGCCAGTTGTTCAGCCGATGAGAAACGCGACTTGTTTCATGACACGGCAGCTCGTGCTTACCGGCTTCCATTTCTTTCAGACACGTGATGAAAGACATCCCGAATCTGACCTAACTGAGGTAGTCGTCGCTTGTCCGAATCTCGACTGGCAACACTCGTCCCTTAGGGCCAGATCACTTCAGTTTGACGCGATGGTAAACCCCTGTTCATCCCAGGCTTCTGTGCCCCCTGTGATGCTTCTGACGTTCTGGTAGCCGAGACTTTTGAGAAACAACACGCCAGACAATGAAAGATTTCCCCGCTCGCAGACGCTCAGCAACGGTGCATCACGCTTTTCTGGAAGAAATTCTGCCAAGACAGGTAATTCATCAAGCGGCATGTTGATTGAGCCGGGTATGTGTCGTTGGCTGTGAGCGTCAGGCTCGCGCACATCAATTACTAAGGGTTGCTCTTCGTTCCAAAAGTTGTGAGCGGCATCGACATCCATCACAAGGTCCGGGTTAGCTCGAGTATTTTCGATCATCGAATCCAATAACTGTTCGCGTTTGGTTCCGGATGGTGGAGCCGCACCCAGTCCGGCCACGTTATTCAGGACCGATGATGAATATTTGAAGATACTGTCGGGGAAGATGACCACTGCGACGTTGCCGGGTTCGTCGGGTATTGCTGCTAGGGCACCTGCTAAGGCCATTCCTGAACTTGGCCCAGCTGTAAGACTTTCTTCTTGGTTGATTCGCTGACACATTTCGAAAGCTAGTTCGTTGCCTACTTCGGTCAAGCCGTCGTACTCGTCTGGTGTGAAGAATTCGGTTTGGCTCAACTGCTCGAGGCTGCGGACGCCGGGAACATCATGACCCGCAGGTGGGTACACACCGATTATGGCGACATCAGGATTCTGTTCTTTCAGGAAACGTCCGGAACCGTTGATGGTCCCACAAGTACCTAAGCCTGCGACGAAGTGAGTTACAAGTCCTGCAGTCTGGTGCCACACTTCGGGCCCGGTTGTTCGGTAATGCGCCTCGGGGTTACTTCCGTTCGCGTATTGGTTAAGCATCTCGAATTCGGGTTGATTGGCGATCTCGTTAGCCTTTGCTATCGCTCCTTCAGGTGCCCCCGGTGCTGGACACAATGAATCTTCCAGTTCAACTACGTCTACTCCCGCCAGCCTTAGAACTGTCCGTTTCTCAAGTGGAATTTGATTGGATAGGGGAGTGGTAAGGGCGTAACCCTTAGCGTTGGAGACCATAGCTAGGGCGAGACCTGTGTTGCCTGAAGTCGGTTCCACCAGCTTTTGGGATGAACTGATTCGCCCGGAGTCTTCGGCGTCTCGCACCATGTTCCAGGCGACCCTGTCTTTGACTGCGCCAAAGGGGTTGTACCACTCGAGCTTTGCGTACACCTTGGTGTGTTTAAAGGGAACCAGACGCGACAGTTGAACCATCGGGGTTGGGTTGTCAACATCGGAAAGCAGGCCGAGTACTGAGTCGTAAACGCGACGCGAATTGTCATTCACGTTTAGCACCTCCAATTATTCGTTCATCCAGGTGAGAAAGACCTAGGTTCGTGCAGTCTTTCTTTCCTCCACCCTATCTAAACCCGGGATCCGGCCAGCAGGGTCTTTGCAAAAA
>CAJWBN010000130.1 GCA_913020735.1 uncultured Acidimicrobiaceae bacterium | reverse complement strand
CCCGCCACAACGCCATCCGATACCGTCAGCACCTTTGCCTGCAACGCGTCGGTGTCATCCGTTTGAGGTCGAGAGTCATGCCTTATTTCGTCATGGTTTTCGCTCTGGGCCATATCCGGAGGTTACCGCCCCGTCTTCTCAAGAATCCTTACAACCAGGTTAAGGACTGCCTTTGTGCCGTATTATCCCCCAAAGCACACAACATCCGACCCCAGAGGCAGGGCGAGTGAGAGACATTACTTTCGATAGCGAAACCTTTCGCGTGTCACTGCACGTTCTAGCGGTATGCGTTTGGGTCGGAGGACAGATCGTGGTCGGAGCCATAGTTCCCGCCCTTCGACGCAAACACCCTGAAGCGCTTTCAGCGATAGCGAAGGCCTTCGGTCGAATCGGTTGGCCTTTCTTCGCTCTCGCGATTTTCACAGGCATCTGGAATATGGCTTCCCTACCGGGAACCAGCGCAGCTTGGAACGCCGCTCTGGGGGTAAAGCTACTTCTGGTTGCACTTTCCGGTGTATGTGCATGGTTGCACCAGTCAACCAATCGACCTGCTATCAGAGGCATCACCGCCGGGATCGCCCTAGTGACTTCCGTGGCGGCCTTGGTTGTGGGCGTGATGTTGTCCGCTTAGCAGCTGCGATCAAGCTAGGAGTCGCATCCTCCTCTGCTGGCACCTAATCTCGTTATGTGACACATACCTGCTTTAACGTCGAAATAAACGACCACATCGCTCACGTCCGAATGATTCGGCCTGAACGAGCCAACTCCATGATTCCTGAATTCTGGCACGAGCTACCAGCGATCATTAATCAGCTATCTGAAGGAGATGAAGCTCGGGTCATCGTTCTTTCAGCGGAAGGACGACACTTTTGTTCGGGCATGGACTTAAGTGTTTTCGCCGGAGACAACGACATAAGCGTTCCGGGAACTTCAAGTCACATAAGTCGCCATCGAGCGAGTTTTCGCACAACGGCCTTAAACCTGCAGCGTTCTTTTACGTCTCTTGAAGAAAGCAGGCTCCCGGTGCTTTGCGCAATTCAAGGAGCATGTATTGGTGGCGGTATCGACATGGTTTCCGCTACCGACCTTCGTTACGCAACAACCGACGCATTCTTCTCTATACAAGAAATCAATATCGGCATGACGGCCGACGTTGGAACACTCCAGAGAATGCCAAAGCTTATTCCAGAGGGAATAGTTCGCGAGTTGGCCTACACAGGCCGCAACATGCCAGCCAGCGAGGCAAAGGAACGTGGCTTCGTCAATGAGGTCTACGCTGATCAAGACGAAATGACAGATGCAGTTTTTGCAATTGCGAAAGAGATTGCATCGAAGAGCCCAATGGCCATCTGGGGCACCAAGCAAACCCTAAATTACGGTCGAGACCATTCAGTTGCTGACGGACTGGAATACATAGCTACCTGGAACGCTGCGATGTTCGATCCAGACGATATGGCCGAAGCGTTCACGGCTCAAAGCGAAAAACGCGACCCTGAATTCCCAGAGCACAAGCGATTTAGGAAAGGTATCTAAGAGAGGTCGACGTGGAAGAACTATGGAAACTAAGCGCCGCTGAGATAGCGATCGGTATCAAAGAAGGAACGTTTTCTGCCACTGAGGTTACGCAGTCGGTCCTGAGTCGAATCAATGACAAGAACCCAGAACTGAACGCAATTACCGTTGAGTTTCCCGAGGAGGCGCTGACCGCAGCTGCGCAAGCAGATGAAGCGTTAGCAAGCGGCCAGCTACTGGGTCCGTTACATGGAGTACCGGTAACCATCAAAGAAAACATTGACGTCGCGGGTCAAGCAACACCGAACGGTGTGCCTGCGTTCGCGGACTTGATGGCGCAGGAAGACGCTCCCCTAGTGAAGAACTTACGAGACGCGGGGGCGATCGTTATTGGCCGGACTAATGTCCCAGAGTTCTCAATGCGCGGGACAACAGTAAACCCACTACGGGGACGCACGTTTAACCCTTGGGACACCGATGCAAGCCCTGGAGGGTCTTCGGGAGGTGGAGGCGCCGCAGCAGCGGCCGGCTTTGGTCCCTTGCATCATGGGAATGACATCGGAGGCTCACTTCGATTTCCAGCCCTAGCCAATGGCATCGCTACCGTGAAGCCCACGAATAATCGAATCCCGGTATTCAACTCAACAGCACAAGCTGAACGCGGGCCCTTATCTCAAATTATGTCCGTTCAAGGGATCATGGCTCGAGATGCAAGCGACTTATCCTTAGCAACAGAAGTAATGATTCAGCCCGACTCCCGAGATCCGTTGTCTCCTCCAGTTCCGTGGAACGGACCCAAGCTAGATGGCCCAATTACGGTTGCCGTGACGAAAGAGTCTTACGGATATCCCATCCATGACGATATTTTGAAGCTGATCGACCAAGCAGCTGATGCCCTGCAAGATGCTGGGTACCAAGTGCAAGAAGTGCGCACACCCTCGATTGATGAACCGTTCAGAGACTGGTTCAGGACACTAATAACTGAGATGAACGTAGGCCTATTGCCGCAGATACTTGAACACGGCAGCGACGACATCAAAACAACTATCGATTATTTCTTCCAAATGGGAGAGGTTTTAGAACTTGACACCTTCATCACCGACTTCGGGGAACGCACACGAATGATGCGCGACTGGAACATGTTTTTATCGGAGTTTCCCTTAACGCTTACCCCTATCTACATGAACCGTCTCTACGACTGGGACTATGACCTTCAGAGTTTCGAAGCATGTAAAGATTTTCTCGAAGCTTCTAGCTATTCGATGGCTATCAACTATTTGGGACTACCGGCGGGAGTCATAGGAACTGGACTCGTGGAAGATCGCCCCGCGGCAGTACAAATTGTCGGTCAACGTTACCGAGAAGACTTGATCTGCGAGGCGTTAGAGGCGATCCAGCAACGCTGCGGGCGGTTGACTGACCAACTGTGGGCGCGAGACATCACCTGATCTGGTTTTTCTGCGCCTGGTTAGCGCTGGCGCCTATCTTTCTTGAATGACATCTCTTCGACTTGTTCCTCTTGAGTGCGGCTGGCTCTCCACTTCGGCATCTTCTGTAGTCGCCGGACTCGATGGCCAAGTCGAATTACCCATTCCAAGTTGGTTGGTAATACACCCTTCAGGCCAGACTGCCGTATTCGACACTGGGCTCCATCACGAACTGGTAGATGGAGTCGGAGCTCGATACCCATTGATGGCGCGTCAGTTTGAATCCACGTTTCGTTTGGAGGACCGCGTTTCAACGCGACTCGAAGAAGTCGAAATAGACCCAATGTCGGTTGATTACATTATTTTCAGCCACCTACATTTCGATCATTGCGGAGGAACCTCCTTAATTCCCAACGCCCGGATCGTTGTTCAACAGGCAGAATGGGATTCAGCGCACCACCCAAAGCTCATAGAGCACGAGGTTTACAAACCAGCCGATTTTGATCTCGGACACGATGTGTTGAAGATCGACGGACTTCATGATGTCTTCGGCGATGGATCAGTGGTGTGTGTCCCGACACCAGGACACACTGCGGGCCACCAGTCTCTCAGAGTCAACTTGGCAAGCGGGCCTGTTGTCTTGACGGGTGATTGCGTCTATTGGGAGGAAGTTCTTGAGGGAATGTTGTTGCCACCATTTGGTTTCGACCATGATCTCCAGTTGGCCTCGATGAGAAAACTCAAGGATCTACGCGATCAAGATGGGTGCAAATTGCTTTACGGCCATGATGCGAGTCAATGGGCAACTCTTGATAACTCAAGCTCTGGAATTATCTGAGTTCAGTTTCAACTCTTCTATGGATGCGCTTTTCTAAACCAAACTGAATTGCTTCCCAAAAACAGTTCTAGTCGGAGTTCAAAGTTGCGAGGCAGCGTTTCATCACTTGCGATTGCCATCTACAAATCCGAATAGCTCTCCAGCTTCCAAGAGTGAGAATCTCAACATTAAGGGTGGAGATCGAAGCTCCGGCCTTGCCACTAGCTAAAAATCTAACTGGTAGAAACGTCGAGCAGATCCAGCGAAAAGCTGCGCTCGCTCCGAAGGACTCCATCCCGCTTCATCAGCAATCCGCTGAAACGCATTAAAGAGAACGGTGTATGAGCAACCTTGCTTATCGACAGGAAAGTTGCTTTCGAACATGCATCTATCCGGCCCAAACGTCTCCACGCAATGACGTATGTCCTCACTCCACAAATCAGCTACATGTTCTGAGCTCGGCGCAACCGGAAGGCGGTTCAGTCCGACTCCATAAATGCTCATCCCAATGCCGCCCACCTTGACCATGACCTGTTCGTGTTCGGCCAATGCCTCAAGTGCGGGTCGCAAAACCGAGCGAACGTCATCTCGAACACCTACATATGGACCAATACCGAGAGGACCTCCCAGATGGTCCAACACGACTGGGGTTTCTGGCACCGCTGCGACTAGGTCAACCAATTCTTCGACTTGAGGATGAAACATCCATGCGTCGAAAGTAAAGCCCATCTGACCTAGCTTGGCGAAACCTTCACGAAAGTCATCATGACCCAACAATCCTGGTGGAGGTTTGGTATGCGACTCACGTATTTGGTCGCTCTCATCCCACGCATTGGCATGACGAATCCCTCGAAATTTACCTCCGCCCACAGCGTCTTGAGCGGCTAGCACTTCCTCTACAGAGTTTCCTCTCGTCAAGTCTGCAAACCCAACAATCCCAGCTATTTCTGCGCCCTGGACCTCTACGGACTTTTCGGCTTGCTGTCTCACAAATTCAATTTCGCCTACGGGGCGGAGGTGTTCCGGGCCGTCGTTTCGATATCCGGCACCACATTCGACAAAGACTGTCTGCACGACGTTGTGCCCCGACCCTGTATCAAGATGCAACTCGGGGAGAAGATAAGTTCCAGCGGGAAAGTCCCATAGGTGGTGATGCGGGTCAACGATCTCTTCTAACGGATCAATTGCTTCTTCGACAGTGCTCAGTAACCAGTCATCTTTATCCATTGCTTTATCTTTCTTTTAGAGCAACGTGAACAACTACGAAGTTAGCCAAGGTTTACCAAGGACGCCCCCAGGTATCCCAATCAAACGGCTCAATGCCATTTTCTGTCAGCCTCCAAACCGACGCTTCAGCTATCCCATTTTCAATCTCTAAAAACCCAATGGTGCCTAGTTGCACATTCAGATTATGAGGAAAGGTGGGTGAACCAGGGTTGACGCACAACACGCCATCGATCGTCGTGATGTGTTCAACATGGGTATCTCCATAGACGACAACATCGAGTTTGGAGCCATCAAAGTGCCTATCAATAGCATCAAGAACCCCATATGAAGGCATCTCGGGAATTGGCATGTGGTGGGTTAAACCAACCTTCAAACCGTCAAAATCGTGCACCCATGACGACGCAAGCAAAGCGTGTTCTGGCTGAATCTCTCTACCGGAGGATCCATCATCGCCATTACCCCGAGCAGCCCATGTTGGAGCTACTTCCTGGAGCTTCTCTATCACCGAGATTTCATATATGTCACCAGCGTGAAGAATGGCATCGCAACCTTCGAAAGCCTTATACGCCTGTGGCCAAAGTTCAGGTCCTGCCTCTGGGATATGAGTGTCTGAGATCAAACCAATACGCATAGATTCAACCTCAGCGTTGACGCTTCCACTGAAAGATGGCCATGCCATCGGTTCCGAAATCATGGGGCAAAACAAGACCTCCACCGTGGTGTTGCCGCCAATGCTCTCCCGACAAACCAAGACTTATTATCTCTTCGTGCCTGTTACGAAAACTTTCAGCAACATCACACGTTTCGGCTCTGGTGACGGTGCAAACGCTGTAGGTCAATATTCCCTGCGGGCGCAACATCCGCAATGCTTCTTCCAACAAGGCATCTTGTATTCCTACTAGTCGGTCGATCGCCTTTTCCGAAATTTGCCATCGGGCATCACTTCGCCGCCCTAGCGCTCCGAGTCCACTACACGGCGCATCAACTAGGACTGCATCTGCACAGCCATCAGTGAAGGGAGATCTCGTACCATCGCTAACCACTACCTGCGCTCCAGGTCGGTAGCTCCTGATGACTTTTTCTAATGATCGGGCTCTCGCAGGATCGAGTTCGTTCGCCCACAATTTGTCCCAAGCCGATCCCATCGCTGTGGTTTTACCTCCAGGGGCAGCACACAAATCAACTAGCGTGCCTCCCTTCGGCGAAGCCTCATCAACGGCTTCGCTCACCCAACGAGATGCTTGGCCTTGGATATATCCATCCGGCCTAGGTGCCGGTCGTTCTGGCGTATTCATCGAGATCAGCGACGCTCGGCCGTCCGCTCCCCAGGTCTTTACGAACAGATCCCAAATCCAGTCGGGGTAGCTAAATTGCGTAGCCTCATCCGGCCATTCAGGATCGACATCCGCCACTTTGCGCAAAACAGCATTAACTAGACCGCTAGCTCTTCGAGGAGCCGCTTCGACGGTGTCATTTACTGCTGCGTGGGCTGGAGTGCGGAGATGGTGCAGCTGGTATGCGCCCA
>CAJWBN010000129.1 GCA_913020735.1 uncultured Acidimicrobiaceae bacterium | reverse complement strand
TCGAGCCGACCATGAAGCCGGTAATGTTCTGCAAGAACAGCAGCGGGATACGGCGCTGCTCGCAGAGCTCGATGAAGTGAGTCGCTTTGAGGGCACTTTCGCTAAATATGATTCCGTTGTTGGCGATGACACCTACGAGGTGCCCCCAAATTCTGGCGTACCCACAAGTGATCGTGTCGCCCCATTCGGGTTTGAATTCCGAGTACTCGGAGCCATCCACCATGCGAGCAATGATTTCGCGAGCATCGAACCCGATGCGGTCATCGGCGCTCACGATTCCATAAATCTCTTTTGGGTCATAGTGGGGTGGGGTTGGCTCCTGCCAATCCATCCAGTCCTGCCGGTCAGCGACGCTGCGTTGGTTTGTCGCCTCGCAAAGCTCGCGGAGTTTGCCGTACGCTTCGCGTTCAGTGCTGGCCATGTAGTCGGAAACGCCTGACGTGTGGGTATGCACTGCGGCGCCTCCTAATGCATCAGGTTCGATTATCTCTCCAAGTGCAGCCTTTACTATTGGTGGGCCGCCCAAGAAAATCCGACCAATACCGTCAACCATGATTACTTCATCACTCAGGGCAGGTACGTAGGCACCGCCAGCAGTGCATCCTCCGAGCACTACCGATAGCTGAGGCAGGCCTTGGGCAGACAACCGTGCTTGGCGGTAGAAGCTTCCTCCGAATTGGTCTTTGTCGGGAAAGATGTCGTCTTGAAGTGGTAGGAAAGCGCCACCTGAGTCAACGAGGTAGATCACTCCGAGATGATTCTCTTCTGCGATCTGCTGCGCCCTCACATGTTTTTTGATGCTCACCGGCAAAAGGGATCCGCCTTTTACGGTGGCGTCGTTGGCGATAAAGACATAGGGAACGCCATGTACCAAGCCGATTCCGGTAATGATTCCAGCGCCCGGCGCGGTGTTGTCGTATTGCTCCCAGCCGGCCAGGGTTGAGAATTCTAGAAAAGGGGTCTGATGGTCAATGACCATGTCAATGCGATCGCGAACCATTACCTTTCCGCGGTCTAGGTGACGTTTGATGGAGCGGTCGCGTCCGGGTCCTCCTTCGATCGCAAATTGCAACCGCTCACGCAGCGTTGCGGTCAGTTGTAGGTACGCGCTTTGGTTGCTGAGGTACTGGTCTGAATTGGGGTCAACGCGAGAAGAGAACCGATTCATCTTGGTGTTACCCCGTCCCATAGCTGGTTAGCTATAGCTTCGGCTAGCTGGTCAACGCTCTGATTGCCACTTGGGTCAAACCACTCGATGGTCTGGTTCATGGCGCCCATCAGGATGAGGCGGGTCATGCTCACGCTGCTAGGCAGGGTGATGGCGCCGGAGTCACTCAAGCTCTCAAGAAGTTCTGTCCATAACGTTTCGTAGCCATCGCGTACGGGAACGATGCGTTTGCGTACTTCGGTCGGAGCATACGGAAAGGTGGTGACGTGAGCAGCGGTGTACGGCCCGTGCTCGAACAGCGAACCTAGGTGGGCGCGAATGTGGGCTAGGAGACGAGAAAGAGCGTCTTGTTGGCGGGTTTCTCGTTGGGTTTGATGGAAAGACTGGATCATGACGTCGATACCTTGAACCAGAATAAGTTCGAGCATCTCTTCTTTCGAACTGAAATGGTGATAAATCGATCCAGCCTTCATTCCAGCGGCGGAAGCGATTTCACGCATCGTGGTTTCGGCGTACCCAGAAGTCAGGAACAGGTGCGCTCCTTCATCAAGTAGCCGTAGTTGCGCGGCAGTTCCTATGGGTAGCGGCGTTGGGAGATCTGAGCGAATATCAAGTGACCGAGCCATGGCTCCGCACCCTAACACTTGTTTGGGTCACCAAACATGCGTTAGGTAATGGGGGTAGTCTCAACTCTGTTCCTGCTAGAGGGAGATGGTGGGAGGCGCATCGTTTAGGGAATCGACTGCGAAACCTGCCGCAGCCTTGTATTTGCTCATGTATTCCTCGATTTCTTTTCGAGGAATAACGTCTTCAATGCGTTCAAAAACCCCGCCGCATCGTTCTTCGACTAGACCTAAGATCCCGATAGGGCCTGCTCCGCGATTTCGCAAGATTAGCTCGTTCATGTTTTTTAACGTTGCTGTCTCGTATGCAACCAGAGCTGCGGGACCGACGCCGTGGCGAAGAAATTCGGCGCCGAGTAGGCGAGTGTCGACGATCGCTTGGCTAGCGCCGTTGGAACCCACCGGGTACATAACGTGAGCAGCGTCACCAATCAGGAGACAGCGTTCATCAACCCAATTTGGCAGTGGATCCCGATCAACCATCGGATATTCATAGACGTCTGAGGCACCTTTGATGAGTTCAGGAACGTCGAGCCAATCAAACGACCAATCCGCAAATTCGTGAAGAAATTTATCGATGGGAACTTTGGTGTTCCAATCTCCGTCACCCCAGTCTTGCGCTGTGTCGTAGGTCAGTTCTGCGATCCAGTTGATCGTGGCTAAACCGGTTTGTGGGTCGGGTTGACTTATCGGATAGCACACGAAACGTTGTTCTAGCTTGCCTACCAAGACGAATGAAGCGCCGGTGCGAATGGGTTTCGCTTGACTGGTTCCCCTCCACATCACAGGTCCCCCCCAAATGGGAGGTCCTTCGTCTGGGTGCATTTGGGATCGAACAGCGCTATGAAGGCCATCAGCGCCGATAAGGACACTGCCTTGAACCTCTGCGGTTTCGTCCGCCTCGTTCACAAAATGGGCGCTAATTGAATCGGCATGTGATTGGTATCTCGCGAGGCGACTTCCGGTTACCACTGAGCTCGAGCCGAGCCGGCGAACCACCTCCCGGTACAACAGCATCTGTAATTGTCCCCTGTGGATCGAATATTGAGGCCACTGATATCCAGCATCCAATCCTCGAGGCTCAGCCCAAACATCGTTTCCGTTGCGACCCACTAGCGCCCATTCTTTAGCTTGAACACCTATTTCCTCGAGTGGCTCTCGCAGGCCTAAGTCGTAAAGCTCTCGCACTGCGTTTGGTTGCAAGTTGATCCCAACCCCCAACGGTTCTAATTGCGAAACGCTTTCGTGAACTACCACTGGGATGTCGAGCTGGTGACAGGTCAAAGCCATCGCCATTCCGGCTATGCCGCCGCCAGCCACAATTACAGTCATGGCAGAAGAATAGGGTCATAACGTGCAACACTCATCACGTGTCTGTAGTTAATAACTCAAGAATTTCCGATATTGATTTAGCACCGCAAGGTCATTTGGCGATCGAGTGGGCGCGACGTCACTCACCGCTCGTCGACGGATTCTTACGGGAGCGACTTAACGATGGCGCACTTGCGGGACGGCGCGTCGCTGTGGTCGTGCATTTGGAAGCTAAAACAGCCTTTCTGGCAACAGTTCTTGCTGATGCTGGAGCTGAAGTTGTAGTTGCTGGGTCGAACCCCCACTCAACACGAGATGAAATTGCAGCTGCGCTCGTAGATCGCGGGATTGAGGTGCATTCAACTCGAGGGAGCGGATACCCGGCCTGGGAAAAAGATTTACTAGCTATTGCTGATACCGGTCCGGAATTCATTATTGACGACGGTGCTGAACTCACAATTCGCATGGCTAATCACCGGCCAGATCTTTTCGCTGAACTGCAAGGCGTAACAGAACAAACGACCACAGGCGTATCGCGTCTAGTTGAGTTAGCGAACCGAGGAAGACTGCCTTGTCCTGCTTTGGCAGCTAACGATGCGGCTTGTAAGCATCTGTTCGACAATAAATACGGAACAGGCCAGAGCACTATCCAAGCGGTCCTCAACCTCACCAATATGTTGATGGCCGGCAAAGACGTAGGCATTCTTGGTTACGGTTGGGTTGGCCGCGGAATCGCTGCCCACGTCCGGGCATTGGGCGGAACCGCATGGGTCGTCGAGGTAGACCCCGTTAAAGGTCTAGAAGCATTCATGGACGGTCATCGAGTGGGAGACCTTGACACGGTCCTTCCAGTCGCTGATTTTGTAATCACCGCCACAGGTGGCCGCCGAGCATTATCTCGCCCAGATTTCGCCAAAATGAAAGGCGGCGTCATCTTGGCTAACGCAGGCCACCACGACCTCGAAATCGACGTAGAAGCCCTCGCTGATGAAGCAGTCGACTTTCGAGTAGTAAGGGAAGGAATCGATGAGTACCTGCTTGGCGGTGACCGTTCAGTCTTAGTGTTGGCTAACGGGGCGTTAGTGAATATCGCTGGAGGGCTTGGCCATCCGATTGAAATAATGGACCTTTCATTCGCTGTTCAAGGAGTGGGCTGCCACGAACTAGCCCGAGGGGCTGTGGCCGAAGGAGTGCAGGTTATTGACGGGTCAATTGACGCAGAAATAGCGAGAGCGAAGTTGGCGTTCCACGGCATCTCCTTGGAAGATAGACACGCTCATCAACAAGATACGATCGACGACCTACTAGGGCCGGAGGGCTGAGATGTCAACTCCCCATATAGACGCCGAGGTGGGCGACTTCGCAAAAGTCGTACTCATGCCAGGCGACCCCCGAAGAGCTGCTTACATTGCCGAAAACTATTTAGAAGACAGCCGACTGGTTACTGATGTCCGCAATGCAGTCGGGTATACGGGCCGATACCAAGGAAGCGAGATTTCGGTGATGCCTTCAGGTATGGGCATGCCGTCCGCAGCCATTTACATCACTGAGCTTTACCGGTCTTTCGAGGTTGAGACCATCATCCGGATAGGTACTGCCGGCGGCTTTTCGCCGTCGCTTCAATTGCGTGACATGGTGGTGGCTTCTGGATGTATCACCAATAGTCGGATGCCTGAACTGCTACTTGGGCAGGAACAATACGAACTTGCGCCTACACCTTCGCTGCTCAGCGCAGCTGTTGATTTAAGTCGTGACTCGGATTTGTCGCTGCAGAGCGGAACGATTTTTACATCCGATATTTTTTATGAACCCGATGATGGTTTGAATCAGAGAATGATTGACGATGGGGTCTTGTGTGTAGAGATGGAAACTGCAGCTCTTTACGCGATAGCTCAAATTGAACAGAAGCAGGCGCTCAGTTTGGTGACGATCTCTGACCATCTGACCAGCGGGGCACATCTCAGCCCCGAAGAGCGGCAAACCACTCTCGATTCGATGATTTCGTTTTCTCTGAAACTCGCGTCAGACGAGGCGAAGGTTATTGACTGAACCAAGATCGGTAGATGTCCACTGCTCGGTTGAGTTGGCTGATGTCAACCCACTCAACTGCTTGGTGAGCTTGGTCGATTGATCCGGGCCCGAAAACGACGAGCTGTTCAGCGACCTCTCCGTATTTGAGGGCGTTCGATCCATACTCTGCGGTAGTTGGTGACGTGTCGGCGAGTTGTGCGAGGACCGCTACTAGAGAACAGGAGGGATCTTGGTAAAAGCCGGGACTGCCGTCTCCATATAGAGATTCGATAGTTGTCGATAATGGGGCAGCGCTGCTTTCTATGAGTTCACACAACGCGGCCCGGACTTGGGCAATGTCTTCGCCGGGAGCGGTGCGACGGCCTATATATAACGCGCATTCATCGGGAATGATGTTGCGAGCTAGTCCACCAGAAAGTTCTGTTACTGAAACGGTGCCTTTCCCAACTGGTGTCGTTGCTTCGAGAGCCGCCAGGCGGTCTTGTTCTTCGTCAATAGCGACCACAACGCGAGCCGCTCCGCTAAGCGCGTTAGCTCCGAGGTGAGGTTTAGATGAATGCGCTGCGTGGCCATGGACGGTCACATCGAGACCTATTCCGCCTTTGTGGCCATGAACGGGGGCGCACATGGTTGGTTCCGCAACGACTATCTGCTCGATGCGTTGCCCTCGCTCCAACAGCCAATCGCGGTAGCGGGCGGCGCCGAGCAGCCCTCCTCCTTCTTCAGAAACGGTTCCGACCAGGTTGACCGTTGGCACGGGACGTTGACCCGCCGCCTTGAGCTCCTCTAATACCTGCAGGACAACGGCGAAGGTGGCTTTGGTGTCAACCGACCCGCGTCCGTAGACCCGTCCGCCTTCGACACGGCCATCGAAAGGGTCATCAGTCATATGTTCCACCCCGACGGTGTCAAGGTGAACATCGATCGTTACCGCCCGATCTGAAGAACCTTCAAAACGCGCGTAAACGTTACATCGGTCATCTTCGACAGGGTCCACGACTACATCGGCCCCGAGAGCCTCGGTATGGTTCGCTAACCAATCAGACAATTCACGCTCGGCTCCGTCACCAGATACTGGTCCGGCGTGGAGCGGGTTCACACTCGGAATCCGAACTAGCTCAGTTACCCGCTCTGTTATGTCCATGTCGCTGCCCCCCGGTTGAACAGAATCTTAAACCCTAATAACCGAAACTGATGCAAGGCAACAAAGGTCCTATGTCCGAGCCCATCGGTAGGGTCACAAAACGTTCCTCCACCCTCTCTGGTCAACACCACAGCGAGAACTTGCGGATCTGCCCTATTGGGGGGTGAGCGTGTCAGCAAATAATTGGTTATCCGGTGGTGTCGATGGCGGTGGTGTTGGGGTTGGTGTGCGCTCGCAGCACGGTGTTGTGTTGGGCGCCGAGCATGTCGAACAGTC
>CAJWBN010000128.1 GCA_913020735.1 uncultured Acidimicrobiaceae bacterium | reverse complement strand
GTTCCAAATAAATAAAATATTAAGAAAATTCCTAAAGCAAAACCAAAGTCACCTACTCTATTTACAACAAATGCTTTTATAGCTGCTGCATTTGCACTTTCTTTTTTAAACCAAAAACCTATTAAAAAATATGAACATAAACCAACCCCTTCCCAACCAAAAAATAGTTGAATAAAATTATCTGAAGTTACCAACATTAACATAGCAAAAGTAAATAAAGATATATAACTAAAAAAACGTTCAACTGCATACATTTGAAATTGGTTCCATGGCATTGTTGTTGTCATTAACTCTCGATAGAAGTTGTCCCTGACATTGATTTTCGGACAAAGGAAAAATTTTGGTCTGACATCATAAAAAAAATTATTCATAAGTTTCAAAATTACATCTGTTTTACCCGCAGCATTGTTGCTGAAGTGGATGGCCGCATGAACGAACCCACACACACGGCTACGCCTACGGCATGCGACTCTGAGGAATAGACGGAACCACTAATGGCAAACATGATCGAAAAGCCCAAGCAGTCGTTGCCTGAAAAACTGCAACAAGGCGCTACAGCAGCAGCGGACTGGATGCAGGACAGCCAATTCTGGACCTCAATCTTTCGACCGGGATCTATTTTTCGGAAGGGCTATACCGACAGCCCAAGAAACCGGTCCTATGTGATTATGAACAGCGTTCTGTACCACCTGCACCCTGTGAAGGTAAAGCGTCACGCGGTCAAGGTCAGTTACACATTGTGTCTTGGTGGACTCAGCTTCTTTCTATTCATTCTGTTGACGATCACGGGCATATTCCTGATGTTCTTCTACCGCCCGACAGCGGCTGCTGCCTGGGCTGATATCGAGTCTTTACACACCCAAGTGAGTTTTGGGCTGCTGGTTCGCAATATGCATAGATGGGGTGCCCACTTAATGGTGCTATCTGTCTTCTTGCACATGGCTCGGGTGTTTTACCACGGCGCGTATAAAGCTCCACGCGAGTTCAACTGGGTGATTGGAGTCATCCTGCTGAAGCTCACGCTCTTACTTTCCTTTACCGGTTATCTGTTGCCCTGGGATCAATTGTCCCTATGGGCGGTGACGGTTGGCACGAACATGATGGGCTTCACTCCCGTATTCGGAGACCAAGTTCGTTTTGTGCTCCTGGGAGGCAAACAAATTGGTGCCGAAACTCTTCTCCGATGGTACGTACTACACGTACTAATGCTCCCGTTCGTACTTGTCATTTTCCTGGCAATTCATTTCTGGAGAGTCCGCAAAGACGGCGGCATCTCTGGACCGCTATAGATCGGCGGCTGAAAGCAATCTCATGACTGAAATTCCTGAACATCTCTTAAAAAGAAGCCAAGAGGCTAAGGCGAAAGCCGATGGTGGCTCCCCTCCACCCAGTGACACCGGTGGTTCCTCTGATGATGATGGCGAAACAATCCCTCGATCACTACTTGAGCAAAGTCAACAGGGAGGAACTCCTGCGGCGGTTGGCGGAGGAGTAGCAACTATTGCCCCGCCAGCGATGGCCGGGCCAAGTGGCAACACACATAGATTGCTAACAGTAGTTAAGTCGGGATCCATCCAAGATGTGAAAGCTAGTCCCGGAGACAAGGTCCACGTATGGCCCCATCTCTTGGCCGCAGAGTTCACATCGGCACTGTTTCTGACAGCCTTTGTATTGGTCTTTTCGTTATTTATTAACGCACCATTGCTCGAATATGCGAACCACAACGCCACCCCGAACCCTTCCAAAGCACCTTGGTATTTCCTAGGCCTACAAGAGTTGCTTACCATGTTCGACCCGATGATCGCTGGAGTCACTATTCCCGGAATCGTTTTAGTGCTTTTGGGCTTCGCCCCGTACATCGATCGCAATCCCTCTAATGCTCCTGAAGACCGCAAGTTTGCGATCTCAATTCAGACAATTCACCTGATGTTTTGGGCAGTACTCGTCATTATTGGTTCCTTCTTTAGGGGCCAAGGTTTCAACTTCACCTATCCGTGGGACACCGGACTCCACGGTATCTTTCACCTCTAAGGAGCAGCGCAGTGTCAAGCGGTACGGTCATCGCCATAGCTATCCCTGTGCTTGTTGCTCTCGCCGCGGTAGTGGGTTTCACCTCTCTTCGTCGACGCGATGCTCAAGGGCTAGGTCACTTAGCACGTGAAACGCGTAAACGAGATGCCGGATCACTCGGAGTCGCCCCTATTAGTGACGAAGCCAAGGAGCTGGAACGCTCGGTCGCTCTTGCAAGAGTTGGCGGTGAGGTAGCTGTCCCGGAACCGACTGCGCCTGAAATTTGGAGCCCACCCGATCCCGAAGAGGTCGGAGTTACAAGACGCCAATTCTTGAATCGCGCGTCAATAACTCTTATGACCATGGGTTTGTCCGCCTTTGGAGCGGCCAACATTGCCTTCCTGTGGCCGCGACCCACAGGTGGGTTTGGGTCAAAGGTCAAAATCGGCACCATTTCGTCAGTTAACGACGTCATTGCGTCTTCGTCGCCTGCTGTCAGCTTCTCTTATTTCTCCGAAGCACAGACTTACCTTCAGCCCTATCCCATGGATGACGCGACGCAACAAGCAGCCGAAGCCGTCTATTCAGGCACGGTTCTAGAGGGCATAAAAATGGGTTACGTCGCCTTATGGCAAAAATGCCCCCACCTCGGATGCAAGGTCCCTTCATGCGCCACCTCCCAATGGTTCGAATGTCCCTGCCATGGCTCTCAGTACAACCGCGTTGGTGAAAAGAAAGTCGGACCCGCCCCCAGAGGTATGGATCGCTTCCCAGTCATCATCGATGGAGAAAAGGTCATTATCGATACAGGCAGCCCTACTCAAGGTCCACCGATTGGCACAGACACAACTGGCCAAGGACTAGAAGGACCTCACTGCGCGTGATGAATATGTTCTCTTTCCCTCTAATTAGCCGCACCGTGGCAGGAGTCAATAAACAGTGATTTATGCCGCGACTACCGAGCGTTCGATCGCCATGGTCCTTTTGGCCATTGTGGTTGTCGGTTGGGCAATATATGTCTTTGTCAATATTCGACGAAGTAAAGGCGAAGTCGGAAGCGAGATTGAACTCGCTGCAAACCGCGGCTCGTTACCGGATGACGAACTTCTTGAAGGAAGCCGACTTGAGCAAGTTCAAGCCTTTGGTGTGCTGATGCTTCTCATAATCGCATTAGTCCTTCCCATCTATTGGCTTAAAGAAGGAGGCCGCCGTTCTGGAGCTGAACGCGGCTTCGGTGAACGAGCCGCTGCAGCGGGCGAGCGACTTGCGGAAGAACTCGAATGTGTGGTTTGTCACGGCGCTGATCTAGGCGGAGCTAACTATGCGCCCGTCGTTCTCGACATTGGTAACCAATTCAGTGACGAAGATACCTATATCGTCAAAACCACTTGGCGAGCACCTGCCCTCGACACGGTTTTCGCGCGCTTTGATACTGATGCCGAAAACTTGGATGAGGTAGACGAAGTTCGACAAATCTTGAATTACGGCAGAGGTGTGATGCCGGCTTGGGGTCTGCCTGGCGGTGGACCTTTGACTCCACAGGAAGTTGACAACCTGATTGCATGGTTGTGGCGGGAGAGACTCTCCGATGAAGAAGCGAGCGCCCAAGCATTGCAAGCCAAAGAGCAAGCATTGGCAGCTCACCCTGAGAAGAGTGAAGGCCAGGTTCTCTTTGAACTCCATTGTGCTCGCTGCCATACCCCACGTTGGCCTGCACGTGGCCCGGCGCAGCTACCAAATAATGGCGGTGTAGTTGAAGTGATCCCCGGACCTCCAGGATCTGGGCGATATGGACCGGCTCTTAATGCTGTAAGCCTTGAACGGCTTTTCCCTGACATTGAAGACCAAATGGCGTTCATAACATCTGGTGCCGCTGACAATGTTGCATATGGAGAATTTGCGCGACTCGGCAACTACGGAATGCCTGGCTTCGGTCGGATTCTCACCCAGGAAGAGATTCGTGCAATCTCAGA
Organism: uncultured Acidimicrobiaceae bacterium; assembly: GCA_913020735.1. Taxonomy (GTDB): domain Bacteria; phylum Actinomycetota; class Acidimicrobiia; order Acidimicrobiales; family Poriferisodalaceae; genus MedAcidi-G3. The sequence goes on along the minus strand of CAJWBN010000128.1, from coordinate 2,581 downwards.
GTATGAGCGTGGTTTGGATCCAGCGGAACAATCAACAGTTCAGTTTGCGGAGCTTCACACATCAAAGGACGAACAATGACTCTGATGGCGTTAGTGGGATGGGACCCGGTTCTCACAGGGTATCTAGCAGTATTGCTCAGCATCATTGTTCTATGTGGCTCGACCTATCTGCTGCTTGCAACCAACCTCGGAGTCAGACTTGGCTTCCTTGTTGCTTGGACTGGTCTGTGGGGATGGAATCTGCTGATGGGGATTATCTGGTGGTTCTTCGGAATCGGCTGGGTTGGCCACGGTCCGGCATGGGAAGTGACCCACGTAAGTACAAATCCAGAAGCCGTTCCCGTTGAATTAGTCCAAGAGTTGAGCAACGATCTATCTAGCGCGCCTACCAGCGGTTGGCAGGTCGTAATTGAAGCTGATGCGCAAGCGACCGCAGATGCAGCAGTTGTATGCAGCGATGTAGATCCACGTCGTCTTGAAACCGTCAACACCTGCTTGTTTAGCGCTGCTACTGACTACCAAGTTCACAGGGTCATGCGAGTCGGTGGAGAACGCTACCGCCCGCTTGGAATCCCAGATAATGCAGTGACCCAGTATTTCATCCCTAGTAGAGGCCGGCCTCACTATGCGGCCGTTCAACTGCAGCCTTACAAACCAACCGCTGATATTGATCCCAACAAACTGGGAGCAGATGGAAAGGTTCTACTCCCTGTTGCAGAACTAGATGAGGCAGCACCGATTTATACCGTTGTAATGGTCAGAGACCAAGGAAATCTCAGGCTGCGACCAGCACTTGTAGCTATCTTCTCAGGCTTGCTTTTTGGTTTAGGTTGTTATCACCTTCACCGACGAGACCAAGCCGTATGGGCTGTCCGAGAAGCAGCGGGGAACTGAATTAGGGGAAAGGGAAAATTGAGATGGAGCAGTATCTCCCGGTTCTGACCCTAGGAGTACTCGGAGTTCTCTTCGTGCTGCTTAGTATCGTCGCATCCCGCCTGTTAGCACCGGAACGAAGCACTATTGCTAAGAGGTCTGCATATGAGTGCGGTGTCACAGAACAAGTAGCAATACCGGAACGATTCCCAGTGAAGTTTTATCTGGTCGCCATGCTTTTCATCATGTTCGATATCGAAATCGTCTTCTTGTATCCGTGGGCAGTTGCTAATGATGAATTAGGCCTTTACGGCTTAGTAGCTATGACGATCTTCGCCGGCATTTTCTTTCTCTCGTTTGTCTACGAATTAGCAAAAGGTGGTCTCAATTGGGGACCAGGTCGACGCTTATTGACTCCGGTAACTAGTCCTGAACGGACAACTACATCGACGATTCGAAAGGTCGGCCTTGAAGGCCGTATCCAGATTGAGACAACCGCTGATGATTCAGAGGCGGCTTAATGGCAGACCTCTCAGATATCAAACATAAGCTAGGGCTAGGCGATGACGGGCTTGCCGGGCTTGGCCACAACATAATCACAGCTCCAGTCGAAGAGTTAGTCAAATGGGCCCGTCGGCGAAGCCTGATGCCAGCCACTTTTGGTCTCGCGTGTTGCGCTATCGAAATGATGGCTACGGGAACTGCGCACTACGACATGGCCCGCTACGGGATGGAGACATTTCGTGCCTCGCCTCGACAAGCAGACCTAATGATTGTTGCAGGCCGAGTAAGCCAGAAGATGGCCCCTGTCCTGCGACAGATATATGACCAGATGATGGAACCTAAATGGGTCATCAGCATGGGTGTATGCGCGTCGAGCGGCGGCATGTTCAATAACTATGCGATCGTCCAAGGTGTTGATCAAGTGGTACCGGTAGATATCTATGCGCCGGGATGTCCTCCGGGACCAGAAACATTGCTGCACGCCATCCTTGCTTTGCATGAAAAAATCCGCACCGGGGAGCTCACCCAAAGGCGTGACGAAACAGGACGAGGAGCGGAAATTGAACTTGGTCCGGAAGCGGCGTTAGACGCTCAACCGGAGCCCGTCATCATCAAAACTGGCGGTCTTTATGACTGACTCAGCCCCACCCGTTGATGAAGAAGCCGAGTCAGGGGAAACAGAAATTCCTGAAGTAAATGTTGAAACACTTCATGGATCCGCTGTGACATCGAACAATGGTCAGACAGTTCTGCACCCCAATAAAGATGACTACTACGACCTAGTCCAGATTTTGAAAGACGAAGGATACGGGGTATGCGTTGACCTCTGCGGAGCTGACTATCTAGGCAACGAAACTCGCTCGCTGCCGGTAACTATCTCGGCCGAACGTTTCGAGCTTGTAGTCAATCTCCTCGATGTTCATGCATCTCGAAGAATGCGTATCAGACTCCAAGTTTCTGAAACCAACCCTGCTGTTGCGACCATTACAGATATCCACCCAGGCGCAGAAGCAATGGAACGAGAAGCCAACGACATGTTTGGATTGGAATTTGAAGGGCACCCGGACCCAACTCCAATCCTTCTGCCCGATGATTGGCAAGGGCATCCCTTACGTAAAGACTTTTCGATGGGACGCATCCCAGTCCAATTCAAGGCGGTAGATGGGCGGTGACCACTTTAGATCACCTCCGAAATCGTGACGCC
>CAJWBN010000127.1 GCA_913020735.1 uncultured Acidimicrobiaceae bacterium | reverse complement strand
TCGTCTATGGGGATGGCCGTCACATTGACTCCAAATCTTCGCCACGCCTCGGTTTTCAAGATGTCAGTCCTGGCCGGTCGACTTCCGTATCGATCCGGCACGCTGTACTGAAACAAGGGTTCTACGAAGGAATCAACAAGCCGACCAGCATCACGTCGATTAGGGGTGTCTTTGATAACCCCTGCATAGTTAACGACTTTGACGCACCCGCTATCGATTACGGCAACATCCACTTCGTCTGGCAACTCGGGGACAAAACGAACACTGACAGTTGGCATGCCAGAAGAACCCCAAGCTAAGGAACGCGTGTCGGTATTTTCGGGACCAGCGGAGGGTTGGAAACGACTGAACCATGCTTCTTCCCAGCTAGGCGCGATCTCAAGTCCCCATCGCAACATTTCGTCAAGCAGCTTGGGCCAAGGAGTAACTCCTGCAACATCTTCAGGGTGTAACCGTTCAAGAGCGACCAAAAAATAGACACCAAGGCGACTGGAAAGAGGATCGGGTATCACGGCAGTTTCTGCGTGTTGAGGGTCGAATAGATCACTGATCTTTGTTGGAGCTCTCAGAGGAGCTTCGGCTTGGGTGGGAAGTTGGTCTAAGCGGCGTTCCGGCAGTTGATATCTGGACTTTGAACGGTTCAGGCAAGCAGCCAGCTGACTTACAGGTGTAAGTAGTTCATCCTGCAAGATGAGCGATGGGTCGAGTCGATCGATTGCGATAGGTCTATATGGCTCAACCAATTTCTGTTCTGTAACGCGTCGCCGTTCGAGGCTGTCGATCCCCAGTACTACGTCAGCAACTGGGTTTTCTTTCGATCTTTCTAGAAGATTCACCATGGAAGTAGGGTCCTCCTCTAAGAACACCAATACCTCGATGCCAGTGCTCTTCGTGAATTCTTGGAGAGCCGCTTCAGGTAGTTCAAAGTCCTTGTGGGTGAGGAGTCTTATGGTTTGTGATCGGTCGTCTGAAGTAGCGCAAGAAGCGGTAAGGGCAGCCGTCGCAGTCAGGGCTGCGATGATGATCCTCATCGGTCTCGCCAGTCTAGAGATCACGGGAAGTAACGATCACGAGGAAAATGCCTTGTTGAACTTCGATTATTGGTTGGCTGAGAATCTCATTGCTCAAACCTAAACTGCTGAAGTTCGGGAAGATATCAGATGAAGATAAATTCCAACGTAGTCCTTTTGTTGATATTCGCGAGCCGGAGCTGAGGGCTATGAGAGTTAGCTGGGAGCCGATTACATCATCTAAATCAAATACTTTGTCGGCTGTTAGAGCCATGACGCGACTCGCTCCACAGTGGGTGACGATTTTTTGACCGATGTTGTCTTGGCTGGCTAGCAACAGTGAACTGACTAGCAAGTGGTCGAGTCGACCGCCACCCCCACTGATGATGTCGATCTCTTTGGCGCCGACTCTTTGAGCAAAACTTAGAGCGAGAGCCAAGTCGCTCTGATCTTTTCCTCTGGGGTGCTCTTCCACTACAAGTTCAGAATTCTGTGCCGGCAGGTTTTCCTTACCGAGCGAGTCGAAGTCCCCGACTACGACGTGAACCGGTATCCCGAGGCTTTGAGCGTGGAGATAGCCAGCATCGGCTGCAATTACGAGTGTTGGAGCGCTGATATTTGGCAATGAGGGAAGATTTGGGCCTCCATCAACTATCCAAGTGTGAGTTGGGTCTAAAGACGAATTTGTGAACGAGTCGCGAGTCACAGACCCATAATTGCTCAGAAACGCGACCAAATGACAGCCACTATCGCGTGAGCGACGCTTTGTACGCTCTGTTGGCCGGTACCTTCGATAGCTAGTGAGAGCTTTTCGACGGCTACTACGTCTACCGATTTTGGTCACGGCTATTCTCGCTTGTGCTGTTTTGATAACAGCAGTGGGGATTGCTATCGGTCCTCATGGCAGAGAAGCTCTGTTCGCGGTTGATAGAGAGCGAATAGATGTCGACCTCGACCTGTCACCAGGAGCGCAAAGAACCGAGGTGTATGACAGCGTCGGGAATGAGATAGGGATATTGCGCTACGACATTGATCGGCAACTCGTAAAGATCAGTGAAGTGCCTGATGAAGTATTAGCCACCCTGCTAGCGGTCGAAGACAACAAATTCTGGACCCATAACGGTGTTGATATTCGAGCTATTTCTCGGGCAATGATTCAGAACCTCACTAGCGGAGCCATCACTCAAGGCGGTTCAACCATTACGCAACAGATAGTCAAGCTTCGGGTTGTGGGCAATGAGAGCTCTTTCAGTCGTAAGATTCGTGAGGCTGTGCTTGCTGCACGCCTGGAAGAAGAGTTCTCTAAAGAAGAAATTCTGGAGTTCTACCTCAACGAAATATATTTCGGCAACGGTGCTTACGGTCTTCAGGCAGCAGCGGAAACTTATTTTGGGAAAAACGCTGATGCCCTTGATGTCGGAGACGCTGCTTTTCTAGCTGGGCTCATTAGAAGCCCTGGTATTTTCGATGGCTTCGATGACGTTGAGATAGTTGGAAAGCGACGCAGCATGTCTTTGCAAAGCGCTGTGGACGCCGAGATTATTTCTACAGAAGATCGAGACCGGTTCGAACAGAGGGGCTTGCCTGACCGAAATAGAAGCCCTCAGCGAACTGACGAAACTTTGCGTAAAGATTACTTTCTCGACGAGGTAACCGAAGCTTTGCTTGCGCACCCAGCGTTAGGTGAGACCTACCAAGAAAGATTCGCGAAGGTTTACAACGGCGGTCTCCGTGTGTGGACAACTTTCGACCCAACGCTGCAACGTCAGATGGAATCAGCAGTTGAAGATGTGTTGCCTGAAGGGAGTGGCGATTTTGAAGTCGCTGTAGCTTCTGTCGATCCCGCTACCGGAGCTGTTCGAGCATTCATCGGAGGGCCTGAATTTGCAGACTTTCAATTTAATCTAGTTACGCAGGGGAAAAGGCAGCCTGGATCATCCTTTAAGACCTATGTGCTTGCGGCTGCTATCGAGAAAGGCGGACTGTTTCCGTTTGACACAATTAGTGGGATGGGGCCTTGCACTTTCCCTAACCCACCCAACGTTGACTATGAAGTCAATAACTTTAATGACAGCGAAGGCGTCGTGGGCACGCTCCAGTACGCGGTCTTGAAAAGTTCAAACTGCGGGTTTGTTCGCTTGGGTCTTCGGACTGGACTTGACAATGTTGTGGAGGTAGCGAACCGGCTGATGGGGCGTAACTCTGAAGATTCGTTCCGTCCTTATCTCTCGATGTCGTTAGGGGCCCAAGAAGTAACGCCGCTGGAGCAAGCAGTGGCTTACGCTGCAATTGCTAACGGCGGTTTACGTATGGAGCCTTTCTTCATTAGTAAAATTGAAGACTCCAGCGGCTCGGTGTTGTATCAACACGTTCCTCGTGGGCGGCGCGCGATCAAAGCGACTACTGCTGCCTGGGTCTCGGAGGTGCTTGCTGAGAATGTTGTTTCTGGCACAGGCCGACGAGCTCGGCTCGATAGCGGTCAACCATCAGCAGGGAAAACGGGCACCGCTCAAGATTTCAGCGACGCGTGGTATGTGGGTTTCACTCCGCATCTCAGTACAGCTGTTTGGATGGGTCACCCCGAAGAGAAAGTGTCGATGACCGACATACAGGGTCGCGATGGAACAGGTGGTTGGATTCCTGCCCGAATATGGGGTTCTTATATGGCCAGCGCTTTAGAACAAGAAGAAATCATTCCACTACCCAAACCGCCTCCGCCGCAACGAAAGCCGCAACTTCTTTATCTCGCTGACGAGACATGTTCGGTAGATATAGACCTCGGACTAGAGCGTGGTTTAATGACGTTCGATTTACCGTGTGCAATGACTCAGGTAGACCTAGAGGCCGGTACCTTCGTGCCACACCCAGAAGCTAATTGCAGAATGACCGAACTTTCTGCAGTTGGGGTTCATCGCGATGAGTATTTGAATTGTGCGCTTGTTTCCAGTCGGAACCCGGTGACCACAACGACAGAGCCGCTTGATGAGGAGGAAGATGGGGCGTAACGGGCAGGTAGCGTGATAGAACCGAGGCAAGGAGCCAAGCGGTGTCTGTCAACAAGGAGGCGACTTTGAGTGAGCTAGAGGTCCTAGTCGAACTTCAGGAACTTGATACTCGTTTGTCACAATTGGACCACAAGTCCAGAACCTTGCCTGAACTTGAGCACCTAGCCAAGCTGGAGGCTGAAGACAGCGAACTTGAAAGCAAATTTGCCGAAATTGAACTCGAATTGTCTGCTTTGCGTAAAAGTCAGAATGATAGAGAAGTCGAAATCCAACAGCTAGAAGACAAAGTAGCGAAAGCTACCAGCTCTCTTTATGGGGGTGATATGACCTCACCTAAAGAGGCAGCAGCGCTGCAAAGCGAAATTGATTCGCTAGCGGGACGCCAGTCTGTTCTGGAGGATCAGATCATTGAGCTCATGGAAGAAATCGAACCGTACGCAACGGAAGAAGAGCGGATTGAAGTAGCTAGGAATGCCTGCCTCGAGACGGTTCTAGCAACCCAAGACAAAATAGCGATGGTGTTGTCTGAAATAGAAGCTGAACGTTCTGCAGTGAAGCAAGAAAAACAAAGTGTTGAAGAGCGAGCGGGAAACGATCTTGTACTTCTATATGAGGACAATCGGAAGCGGATGGGCGACCACACGGCCGTTGGTCGGCTCATGGGGACTTCTTGCGGAGCGTGTTTTTTGGAAATAGCAGCCGTCGAAATCGATCGAATCCGAAGATTGCCAAGTGATCAACCTTCGGAATGTCCCGAGTGCGGCGCTCTGCTAGTGAGGTAAATATCTCATGTTGTTATGGTTTGCGGGCACTGCTCTTATAGCTATGTGGTTCACGTTTCGGGACCCAGCTATAGACCACCGTCTTGTAATTCTCGGGGCCCTTCTGCCCGATGGGTTAGATATTTTCCTGGGCAAGACGAGATTTATGCACACCCTCGCCGCCCCGATTTCGTTGATGATGCTGTTGATGGTCTGCACTATTGGTCGTCGTCAACTTCGTAGACATGCTCTCGCAGTTCCAATTGGGGTGTTTTGGCATTCGGTCTTTGATGGTGCATGGATGAATACAGATTTGTTTTGGTGGCCGCTGACACGTTTAGCCAGTGGCGGAGCGAACGTTCCGTTGACGGAGCGATCAATCCTCGTAATTATCTGCATGGAGATAATTGGCCTACTTCTACTTATGTGGAGTTGGCGGCTAATGGGGATGAGTGAAGCTTCACGTAGACGAGTATTTCTGCGCAGTGGCCGTCTTGACCGAAGCGTGATTGCCTCCAAGACGAAGGGTTTGTAGTGCTGATAATTGTTCGTCATGGGAGAACTGTTGCTAATGCAAAAGGACTTCTGCAGGGGCGAATCGATAATCCCCTGGACGTGCAGGGTCTGCGTCAAGCTCAGCACATAGCGAGAGCCCTAGGGCATGTTGATGTGGTGATCTCATCGCCCCTGCAGCGGGCGCTTCAAACCGCAGAACCTCTTGGGCTGCCTTGTCGAGTTGATCAAAGATGGGTCGAATTGGACTACGGGGAATGGGACGAGAAGCCAGTCAGCGAAATTACCAAGGAGCAATGGGCTAGTTGGCGCAGCGACTCCAGTTTCACTCCGCCCGGGGGAGAGTCTTTGCAGCAGTTAGACACCAGGATCGCAGAAGCTTGCGAAGAATTATTGCCCGAGGCCGAGAAATCCAATATTGCAGTTTTCACTCATGTTTCTCCCATAAAATCTGCTGTTTCTTGGACGCTGGGGGCAGAACAGCAAATTTCCTGGAGCCTAAATGTTGGACAGGCCCAGATCACTCGAATAGCGATAAGGGAAGGGCGACCAGTCTTAGTTTCATTTAATGAAACATGGCACCTTGAAGATGAATAGAAGCTTGTAGTCAAACAGTCTGATAGGTGTTTTCGCTTACCTCGACAACACGACCTTGCTCGAGCATCCGATTGATGTGTATTAACGCCGAACGTGTTTCAACGTGATCAACCAAGTTCATATCGACAGAAGGCCTATAGACGAATCTGTGTGCAACACAGTCGTCAACAGTTTTTGGTTCGGCCATAAAGTCGAGCATTGCCAGTTCTCTGTTGGAAATGACCTTCGCGAAGTCATCCAACATTTTGAGAAATAGCTCCCGGCCGGAGATGACCCATTTATGGTGAAAAGTTACAAAGTGGTCAGCGTCTAAAGATCGACATAGCGACATCGACTGTTCGAAGCTCTCCAGTGAGGAATGAGAGTCGAAATAGTAAGGGCCGAATCCAGATAGCTCGATATCGCCGAGGAATAAAGTTCGGGCTTGTGGGATTAAGAAGGCGCAATGCCCTTGGGTGTGACCAGGGGTATGGATTACCTGTATTTCGACTCCTCCTAAATCAAAGATTGCGTTGTCGGAAAAGGTGGAAACGTTACTTTGGGGTTCATAATAAAAATTGTCCACAACCTCCAGTCGGAATTCTTCTTCTACGGACTGAGGTAGGCCATACATCGACATTAATCCGTCGATTGATTTGAGCCCGATAGCGTCGTCCTCGTGGCAGGACACAGGAATTCCTCGGAGTTGAGTCATTCCTGGAATGTGGTCCTCG
>CAJWBN010000126.1 GCA_913020735.1 uncultured Acidimicrobiaceae bacterium | reverse complement strand
TGAGCCACCCCATAGAACCGTTGATCATTCCAGCGAATAGAAGCCATACGACGAGGCCTGTGAACAGGAACACTGCGAAGTTTTGCGATCCATTTCCTGCGGCTGGGGGTGCTGCTCGAAAGAACACCGAAAAGACCAAGCTGTAAACAAGGATGGTTGACATTGGACTGAGTAACGACCATGTCCATCCAAGAAGGCTGCGCTTGTATCTTGCTTTAAGTTCTCTTCCCGCAAAGTTACGTACCAAAGGCGCGTATCTACTTGCAGAACTAAGAGCAGTTGAGAGATTCACTGTGCTTTGGCGGTCTTTGGTCGCCACCATGTTTCGTTGTCTTGGTACCACTTGACTGTTGCCTCTAGTCCTGCTTGCAAGTCGACTTGAGGAACCCAGCCCAGATCGCGAACTCTTGTTGAGTCAATGGAATAACGAAAGTCATGACCCGGCCGATCATTGACCTTGGTGACCGCTGATTCATCTCGCCCGCACAGGTCAAGCAGGATTTTGGTGAGGTCAAGATTCGATAACTCGTTTCCAGCACCAATGTTATATATCTCCCCGATTTCTCCTTTTTGGAGGACGGTTGAGATCGCTGAACAGTTGTCCTGGACGTGTATCCAGTCCCTTACGTTCGTTCCGTCTCCGTAAAGAGGGACGCTTAAGCCTTCAAGAAGGTTGGTGACGAACAGCGGTATGAGTTTCTCGGGAAATTGGAAGGGCCCGTAGTTATTGGAGGAGCGCGTGATGATTACTGGGAGATCATTGGTCGTATGGTGACTTAGGGCTATTAGGTCCGATGCTGCCTTTGATGCGGCATATGGGCTGCTGGGTTCGAGCTTGTCGTTTTCAGTAAAAGACCCATGTTTTCGGGAACCATATGTTTCGTCAGTTGAGATGTGAACGAAGCGTTCGACTTCCATTTGGGTGGCTATATCGCACAGCAAATTTGTCCCAACGCAATTAGTGAGTATGAAACGCTCAGATCCATCGATTGACCTGTCAACGTGACTTTCGGCTGCAAAGTGGACAACGAGTTGGTGACCCTCCATAGCTGATTTGACCGTCTCCCTGTCGCAAATATCTCCTTCTATGAACGAAACTCGTGTGTCGTCTATGAAGTCTGAAAGTGTGTCTCGGCTTCCTGCATAGGTGAGTGCGTCAAGAACGGTGATTTCATCATCGCTGCTAGCTAGGTGGGATCTGATGAAGTTGGAGCCAATGAATCCAGCCCCTCCGGTGACGAGAAGTTTCATAGGTAGATCAATTCCTCAGTCCGTATCGAGGTTGATCTGTTTCTGGAATTGCCTTCTTGTAGGGATTGCTTTGGTCGCGAGTAGATAGCGTTGGATTTTCTACGCCCCAATCAGCGCCTATTTCCGGGTCATCCCACGCCACACCGAGTTCGTCGGCTGGGTTGTAATAGTTGTCCACAAGATAAGTGATTGTCGCGTCGGTCAGCGCAGCGAATCCGTGGGCTACGCCCGGGGGGATGTAGATACCACGATGGGTATCTCCTTGAAGATCGGCGTGTTGGGTGGCGCCTTCAGTCGGCGAACCGGAACGTAAATCATGTAAGACCACTCGGACAGTTCCGAACGGCACATACCAATAGTCAGCTTGGTGGAGGTGGTAATGCAATCCGACGATGCATCCGCTTTGCCGATCTCCACGGTTCGCTTGAACCATTTCTCTTGATCCGTTGGGAATCCATTCTCGACGGTATGTTTCGACAAAAAATCCGCGATCATCAGCGTAGACATCAGGCGTGACGACGTGCACACCTTCGATGGTTTCGGAGGAAACAATTTCGGCCATGTCGTCCTAGGGTATTCCTTGTTTGGAGTTGCCGGTTAGCGCGCGTCAAGTCGCAGGTGTTCTACGTCGGCTACGGAGACTGCTTGGATATCACCGTTATCAAGTTCCACAAGAAGCCGACCCGACTCATCAATGTTAATAGCTTGCCCTTTTATGGGCTTAGTTTCGCCTTCTTCATTCAAATGGACCAACACTTGTTTACCGAGGGTGGCCGAATATTCGCGGAGTCGCAGGAGAAGATTTTCTTTGCCCGACGGTTCTAGGAGTGCGGCGTATTCGGTTTCAAAATTCTCTAATAGTTTTTGTGCCAACTGTGTTCTGTGAACAGTCGAACCGGCAAGTACATCGAGACTTGTTGCTGTTAGCTGGAGTTCCGGCGGTACCTGACCCCAACCTGTGTTAATGCCTATTCCAACTACCATTGCTTCGATCTCATTTTGCTGGATCATGGTTTCGGTCAAAATCCCAGCAACTTTCCGGTAACCAGGATCGCCGCTACCGAGGATGGGATCAGGACTATCCACGACTAGGTCATTAGGCCATTTCACTTCTAGTTGGATGTTCGTTATTTCTTCAACTGCAGTAAGCACCGAAATTGCCAGAGCGGACGTGATCAGAGATGCGTTGTCAGGAGAGAGCGTGCCTGGAGGCGGACGCAAGAGGATCGACATCATGAGCGATGTCCCTGGTGGAGCGGTCCATGTTCTTCCTCTTCGACCACGGCCTTGGGTTTGCAGGTCAGCGATGATGACCTCACCTTCGCTTCCTCCCTTCCGCGCTCGGTCGAGCAACGCAGTGTTGGTTGAACCGATTTCGGGTACCCAAGTGATGTCGCTGAAGCGAGTTCTATCAACCGAGTCGAAGTTGGGAATTTCCACAGAACCCAGAGTACTTAGTGATTTGTCAAGTTATTTGTGAAAGAAAATGACTCAAGTGGGGCAAACCGGCTCGATTGTGGCACGATTGCAGATCGTATGTTTGTGCTCGGAAGGTTGGAACCTTGTTTTCAAAGATCTTGATCGCTAACCGTGGTGAAATCGCTGTACGAGTGATTAGAGCGTGCCGTGAACTCGGCATTACTAGTGTGGCTGTTTACAGCGAACTTGACCGCGATGCTCTTCACGTTCGACTCGCTGATGAGGCTTACGCTTTGGGCGGCGAAACTGCCGCAGATTCGTATCTAAATACTTCAGCGATTCTCGACGCTATAGAAAAAAGCGGAGCCGAGGCCGTCCATCCTGGCTACGGTTTTTATAGCGAAAATGCAGATTTCGCTAGGGCTATAACTGAGCGAGGGGTCACCTTTATCGGCCCACCGCCAGAGGCTATTGAAGTGATGGGCGACAAGATTTCAGCTCGCCTAGCTGCCGAAAAAGTCGGTGTAAATGGAGTTCCGGGTACCACAGAAATAATTCAACACCCTGATGAAGTCCGCAGTTTCGCTGACGAACATGGCTATCCGGTTGCAATTAAAGCTGCATACGGTGGGGGTGGTCGCGGCATGAAGGTCGTTGCTTCAGCCGAAGAGGTTGATGCTGCTTTAGAGTCCGCTCAAAGAGAGGCAGAAAGCTTTTTTGGGCGCAACGAGTGCTACATGGAGCGTTACTTGACTTGGCCTCGCCACATTGAAATGCAGATCATCGCAGATCAACACGGAAACACTGTTTGGCTCGGGGAACGCGACTGTTCAGCCCAAAGACGCCACCAGAAGTTGGTCGAAGAAAGCCCTGCTCCGAACTTCCCAACCGAAGTGAGAGAGGCGATGGGTGCCGCCGCTGTGGCTGTAGCCGAGGGATGCAATTACACCAACGCTGGAACTGTCGAGTTTTTGTTTCAGGACGGAGAGTTCTTCTACCTCGAGATGAATACTCGTTTACAGGTTGAACATCCTGTAAGTGAACTGGTTTCGGGAATTGACTTAGTTAGGGAACAGATTCGGGTGGCAGCTGGCGAAGAGCTCTCGTTTACACAAGAGAACATCGAACAAGACGGCCACGCTATCGAGGTAAGGATCAACGCCGAGGATCCTGCAGGCGGGCGATTCCTTCCGTCTCCTGGAACGATTAACGAACTGAAAATCCCCCAAGGGTTCGGGGTCCGTTGGGATGGCGGTTACGAAGCGGGTGACACGGTTTCCCAGTTTTACGACAACCTGGTCGGGAAACTCATCGTGTGGGGTTCTGACAGAGCCACCGCTATAGCTCGTATGCGAAGCGCGTTGATGGAACTCGAAGTAGGTGGAATAGCGACTACTGCCGCAGCGCACAGCGCGATTCTTGCTAGCGCTGATTTTCAAGCAGGCGAACACAGCACTAAGTGGGTAGAAGAGTCTTTGGACCTTTCCGACGTAGTAGGTAAAGCCAGCGGTATAGATCAAGAAGCTGATTCAGCTGATCCGCGGGTCCGAAAGGATGTTGTTCTGGAGGTCAACGGAAAACGCTTTGAGGTCGCCGCTTGGGTTCCTGAAGTTGCTGGGGTTGCAGTTAAAGCTGCTGCTAAGCCTCGGAGATCCACTTCAAGTGGCGCTGGTGCAGCGGGTTCTGGTCAAGTTGCCGTACCGATGCAGGGAACCATTGTGAAGGTTTTGGTTGAAATAGGGCAAGAAGTCGCCGAAGGCGAAGCCGTGTTAGTACTCGAAGCGATGAAGATGGAGAACAATATCAACGCTGATAAAGCAGGTTCCATCGTGGAAATAAAGGTGAATCCTGGTGACACGGTAGGTGCAGGTGACGTTGTCGTAGTCATTGAATAGTGACGCGACCCGCGATTGTTATAACACTGCGGCAGACTGGTGGACGTGATGAGTAACTATGGACGGAAGTTGCATCTATGCGCGGCATGATGCTTGCTGGTGGTGCCGGGACTCGGTTATTTCCGTTGAGTCGAGTTGCCAGCAAACAACTTCAAGCTGTTTACGACAAGCCGATGATTTACTACCCGTTGGCAACATTGATGAGTGCGGGCATCACAGAAATTCATCTGATCAGCTCGCCTGCCGATTTGCCAATTTTCGAGCGGGTGTTGGGCGATGGTCGACAATGGGGAGTAGAGCTCTCGTACGGCGTCCAGCCACATCCTGGTGGCATTGCTGAAGCGGTGCTTATCGGTGAGGAATTCGTCAGGGATGAGCCGTTCGCTCTGGTGCTCGGCGACAACATATTTCACGGGCCAGTTGGTCTCGACACTGAGGTAGCAAACTTTGATAGTGGAGCTGTCATTTGGGGTTACCCGGTAGACGATCCCCAACGCTATGGGGTTGTAGAGATTGATAACTCTGGATCTGTGTTGTCGATTGAAGAAAAGCCGCAGAAACCGCTAAGTGAGCTAGCGGTGCCCGGGCTTTACGTATATGACGGCACTGCGGTTTCCCGAGCTAAGCAGCTAGCGCCTAGCGAACGTGGTGAGTTAGAAATTACTGATTTAAATATGAGTTTCTTGGGCGACGGAGAACTCAGGGCAGTGAAATTGGGTCGCGATACAACCTGGCTGGATTCAGGAACCCACGAAAGTCTTCTGGAAAGTTCTAATTTCGTTGCTTCGGTCGAAGAAGATCATGGCTACAAGGTCGGGTGTTTGGAGGAGGTTGCTTTCAAGATGGGTTTTGTGTCAGGTGAAGAGGTCGCGAGAACTATCGCCGCGATGCCTCCATCTCCGTATAGGACTTATTGCGAAAGAGCGATTTTGGGGTGAGGAACAGCGGGGTCGACAGAGCAACACGTTGGACCCTCGGCGTCGTCGTTGCAACGATCATTATCAGCATCGGCTTGCCATTAGTTGGTGCCCGAACCTTTCTGCGTTCTGACACCGTTTTGCGTTGGGCTCCGTGGAATGAAAGTCAGCCAATTGATCTTGAACTGACGTCAATTCCTGTTGCCGATCCTGTCGATTCAGGATTTCCTGCTCAAGAGCAGTTCCACAGCAGACTCTTAGAAGGTGATTTTGCGCTTTGGAATCCTTATCCGGCAGGCGGCACGCCTCTTGCTTCAGTTCCGCACCAAGGATTTTTTGATCCTCTTAATTTGCCATTTCTTTTTTTCCCAGACCGCATAGCGCCTGCATGGATAAAGCTCGCTGAGCTATCGGTAGCTATGGCTGGCGTTTTTCTTTTACTGCGCAGCCTTGGAGTTTCCCAGGCTGCTTCTTTGACGGCGGGGTTTATTTATTCGTTCAGTGGCTTTCAAACGGTGTGGACGAATTGGCCTCAAAGCCATGTAGGTGCTTACCTTCCTTGGCTTTTATGGGGCGCCGAGCGTCTATTGCGATGCCGAAACTTGTCTGCAGTCTTGACTATTGCGTTAGCGACCTGCGCGATGTTGTTGGCTGGTTTTCCTGCGTTAACTGGGTGGGGCATAGTCCTCATGCTGCTATGGGTTATTTTGCGTTCTCGAACTGACTTGTCATCAGATCGAAAAACGTTACGTCTGGCGGCGTCGGCTCTCGGGTCAGTTGCGCTGGGTTTTGGGTTGGCTGCTTGGCAGCTCTTCCCGTTCATCAGTCAGATAAATGCGACTGACCTTTCTCATCGAGCCCAAACTGTTTCAGACCATCTTTCTCCTTCGCTGATGGCGACGGCAGCTATTCCGCGTGCTTTTGGTTCACATGCCCAAGGTTTTTTCTATGGTGACCGTAACTACATTGAAACTTGCGCGTTTTTGGGGGCCGGGGCGCTGGTAATAGTCGTATGTGCGCTGTTGTGGCGGCCGTCGGCGTCGGTGTCACGCTCGGTTACTGCTGTCACCACCGGTTTGTTGGGCATCACTACGCTTTTGGTGTTCGCTGGCGGCCCGCT
>CAJWBN010000125.1 GCA_913020735.1 uncultured Acidimicrobiaceae bacterium | reverse complement strand
CAGAAATGGTGTTGGAGACGTCCAATGTCAGGTGTTTCTGGTCCAACTTCATGACGGACCGGATCAGATTGATAGTCGCGGGTAAGTGCAGCAACGTCTTTGTCTAAGGTCGCCGAAAATAGCAGTGTCTGTCGGTCCGAAGGTGTCAGGTCCAATATGCGGCGCACGTCCGGCAAAAACCCCATGTCGGCCATCCGGTCCGCTTCGTCGATGACAACAGTCCGAGCTGAATCAAGCGTTAACGCTTTCCTGTCAAGGAGGTCTTGGAGGCGGCCCGGACACGCGACAAGTATGTCGACGCCTTTGTTGAGGCGGTCGATTTGGCGCTTGATGTTGGTGCCACCGTAGGCGGACAAAACCCACAGGTCGTGTGCTTGAGCTAGTGGTCGAAGTTCATCTGCGATTTGTTCAGCTAATTCTCGAGTCGGTGCCAGCACCAAAGCTGACGGTGCTTTAGGTCGCGACCCTGCAGTGCGGACGATGACGGGAATCCCGAACGCGATGGTCTTACCTGATCCAGTTGGGGCACGACCACAAATATCGCGCCCCGCTAACGCGTCTGGAATAGCCGCTGTTTGCACCTCAAATGGTTCGTCTATTCCCTGACTGGTAAGGACGCGCGTTACCGAAGATGGGACGCCGAGGTCGGCGAAGGTAGCAGGCAACGGGAGATCCTTGCTCTCGGCGGTTAAAGCGGCGGAGGGGGGGCATCGAACCACTGTTCCGAGGTGTACCGAGGGTACCGGTTTAACAGCGTTCTACTGCGCACGCTAAGAGATCTGTTCGTCGTCGCTCCAAGCTTCTCGCTGTCGGTTTATTCGGCCAAGGTCAAGCCAGCGCCTCGTACTCTGGTTTGACGCATGTTTCGCCGATAACGGTTAGCGTCATATCCAGTACCTCGGTGCAAGATGCAGCGGTTATCCCAAAAAAGCGTATCTCCCGGCCGCCACTCCTGTGACCAGCGATATTCAGGCCTGGTTGCTAGGTCATTGAGTTCGTCGATCAGGCGCCTGCTGTCTATGCCATTCCAGCCGACGATCGAACGGGCATGTGCGCCGGCGTAATAATTACGTCGCCCGTTACGTGGGTTAGTTCGAACCAACTTCTGTTCAATTGGTGGTAATGAAGCAGCATGGTTGTCATGGACCGGTGCAGTTTTGGTGCGGCTGAAAACATAGTCATGGAGCACGTGTAGCTCATTAATTTCAGCTTGTGTGTCTGAACTAAGGCGGTCGTAGGCAGAGCGCTGGCTCACGAATTCAGTTGCTCCCCCCTCATCGGGTACTTCGTAGGCATGAAGGATCGACACATAGGACGGCACCCGCCGAAACGAAGAATCTGAGTGCCACAAATTGTTGCCCTTCATCGACCTGGTATGGGACGCAGATTCATCGTGTTTGGTGTCGTCGTCAATGACGTTTCCAACCGTACCTATGTACACAATCTCGCCGGTCCGTCCGAAGGTGACATGATTCTCTTCGGGTTCACCCAATGCCGATGTGAGTTCCATCTGCGCTTCATCGGTCATGTTTTGTTGTGAGAACAACAAAACCGAGTATTCGTCTATCGCTGCATGCAACTCTGCCACCTCTTCACCGGTAAGCGGACCGGCCAAGTCGACGCCATTTACGCGGGCACCGAAATCGCGGTGAAGAGGTTCGAACTCCATATCAACCAGCTTCCCACAGCCTGGACTGCTCAGTCGCAGCGCTGGGACTCACGACACAATCATTTACTCATCACCCCACCTCTAACCTTTCAGAGGTAAGACTTCGACAAAGAACAACAAATTATTACACCGCCCTGTCAATCGGCCGGACAAAGAACCCGCTAAGTGGGAACGGATTTAAATTGCGCTCTCTAACCATCAAAAGAACC
Organism: uncultured Acidimicrobiaceae bacterium; assembly: GCA_913020735.1. Taxonomy (GTDB): domain Bacteria; phylum Actinomycetota; class Acidimicrobiia; order Acidimicrobiales; family Poriferisodalaceae; genus MedAcidi-G3. The sequence continues at coordinate 4,751 of CAJWBN010000125.1, read as the reverse complement.
CCTGTCCTCTTGCTCGCCTTGATGTTCCTCGGAGTTTCATGCTCCGCTAGTGAACCTGCATCTGACACCGCTAGTGAACCTGCATCTGACACCGCTAGTGAACCTGCATCTGACACCGCTCTCTCAATTGAAGAACAGCTACAACTGCAAGAAATAGCAGACAAAAAATTTGAAGAACTGCTACAAGCTCTCTCAATTGAAGAACAGCTACAAGAAATGGCAGACAGAACATTTCAAGAACTGCAGAGTGACCCTGACTTGAGTCCAGACTCCAACAGGTGTGATGCTCATTACGGGTCAGCTAAAGAAATTTCGCTTAAAGACTTCGTCGTCGGCTTACAAGCCCTAGTCAGGGAAGTCCACCATCGAGATACCTACGATTACGTGACCTTAGGTGGAGAACGAATTCGTTCAGGTCCAAAAACTCTGTGGATGCAACAAGCTTTCGAGGATTACCTCAATGATTACAAGCCCCCTCATCGTTTCGATGACACACAATTCAACGTTGACCACATTCGAGTGGACAACGTCTTTTCGTGGCGCAACTACCTGAGATGGCGAAACGCTGTATGTCTTGTGTCCGTGGACGACGGCCCTGTGCGAGATTCGATGGTGGAACATGGCCGGTTCAGCGGTTGGCGGACAGAATGGCCAGGCCATGCCATGAAATGGCAACCATACCCATACGTTGACACAGGACAACAAGTTGTTGCAGCTCCTGCTATTCGCGGTTTAGAGCACTACACGAAATACATCGCCGGGGGTGGTGTGGTGATAACAGGCGGCGACGACGTTCCTGACGCTGCGATGTTGCAGGCACGAAAGGAAGTTGTTTACCAAACCTCCGCACGGCCCGAATATCGCGAAATTCTTGAGGAAAACACAGTCAGAATCTCTTTGTTCTATGGCGAAGACACATCTATGTTGCCTGAATTCCACGACATATATGAACCCGGTGGATTTTCTACAGGTCCCCTCGACGCAGCCATGACTGCGAACGCACAGTGGCTCTGTTTTCCGGGGCACATAGACCGTGGTGGTCATCCGATCTTTCACGAGATGGTTCACACAATCAACCATGTCGTTTTCGAACAATTGAACGACACCTACTTTTACGAACGTATTTATCAACTCGCTGAAAGAGCCGTGGAGTCGGGTGTCTTCAAGCCTGGTGAACAGTATTTAGGTAGTGAAGATGTGGCGGGAAAGCGGGAATGGATTGGTGAATACTGGGCCACCACTGTGGAGGGCTACCTTATGGACCGAGCCGGCTTCAAAAATTCCCATGACACGCGCGACTGGATACAAGCCAATGACCCCGACCTCTACGATCTAATCATTCGTTACTTCCCGACTGAACCCTGGGACCACTGCCCCGAGGTTCCACCAGACTGGCGAGAAAACTAAACCGGGCCTAACAAGATTCAGTGAGCACTAGAGTTCAGACATGACTGTGACACTTGTAACCGGAGCTAATTCAGGTCTCGGACGCGCAACGGCCTTACTTCTCGCCCAAAAAGGACACAAGGTGTACGCCGGGATGCGAGACCTTGACAAGGGTTCCAAGCTGCTTGAACTAGCTAAGGATTACGACCTCTCAACAATAGAAATCGACGTCACAAACACCGACTCGGTTGTTGCCTGCGCTAACCAAATCGAAGCAAATGGTGATGCCCTCGATGTACTAGTCAACAACGCTGGCGTCGCATTGAACTCGGTTACCGAAGACATCAACATCGATGACGCTAAAGCGGTGATGGACGTCAACGTGTGGGGCCCAGTTCGCTGCGTGAAAGCCTTTGTCCCCGGGATGCGCGAACGCGGTACCGGTCACATCTTCCAGGTCTCATCAATTGCTGGACTCATAGGACACATCGGCCAAACCGTTTATGTGGGATCAAAATTCGCCCTAGAAGGAATGAGCGAAGCCTTAGCTCAAGAACTCATAAGCTTCGGCATCCGTGTTCACATCATTGAACCCGGAGTCACTCGCACAGCGATACTTCCCAAGAATGAAGGCAACCCCGTTCCAACCGCTTACCAAGATCACTACGACCAAATGTTTCAGTTCTATACAGCCGGAATTCAAGCCTCGATCCAAGCAGAAACATTCGCTGAAACTATCTATGGAGCACTAAACAGTTCCGAATATCAACTTCGTTATACATGTGGCTGGGGCGGAAAAGAAATCGGCGAGCGACACAAAGCTATGAGCGACGAAGAATTCGTTGAACTTGGCTCGTTGGTGTCATCTGCCGAAGAGTACGGACTCGCGTTCTCCGATTTATTTGATTTAAACATCTAGCGCTTTAGTTTTCGGATTAGCACCAAACCAGCAAGCACTAGTGCAACTCCTGCCGCGGTCACATAAATCAGGGTCCCGTTAGCGTCCGTATCAGATACTGCCTTTGAGCTGCTTTGGTCTGTCTCGCTTTGTTCCGTTTTGAGTTCGGGTTCAGGTTCTGGTTTAGGGGAGGAAGCAACCTTTTCCGACGAATAATTCGGATCTTCGGGACTCTCAATGGTCACCGTCTCACTCTGAGTTTCGAACCATTCGACTACCGGACTAGTAGACCGACCCACGACAAGGGGCCTTGTATAGCGACCTACTTCGGTCCCGAACCGTTCCAGCGTCCCAATCGACACCACATACCTACCCGCTGCCTTACCTGAAATCAGAAAGCTGTACTCCCCTTGCTGGGATTCCTCTAGATGATCGACTAGTCGCAGATAAGTGGTGCCGGTAAAAGGTTCGTAAAACGTTTGACGAAACTGGGCACTCAACAGGAACGAGGTCTGGTCTGGTCTGGTGACTTCCACTTCGGGTAACGAACTAACTTCGAACCCAATCTCTGGAAGGACCGCTGGAACAAGCAGCGATAGATTCAAAGATTGGCCCGACTGCATTCGGGCCTGAAATCCTTGGGTGCTCGTCGGCTCTTCGAGTTGGCCATACATCGCAAACGAAATAGTTCCGTCAGGAAGGTAGGGGCCAACTTCTGGAGCAAAGTGGTCGTCGGTTAAGAAAACCGGGTCATGAGCACTAGCAGTCGCGTAGCAACCGATAACAACAACAACTATGAGCGAAAGCGAGACACACAAGCGTCTCACCACACGGGTCGACCTCAAGTTCGTTAGTAGATAGCTAGGACTTCAGCGATGACGATGAGAGCTATCACTACGAAGTTCACGACTCTAAAGACAGGTACCGGGACTTCGGTGAAACGGCGGCCGACGTTACTGGCCTGGAAATCTTCTGGTAAGTCTTTGGCGATAGCGAAAAGATCCTGCATGCAGTCATCCATAAAGAAAACTGTCCACAGCGAAGTGAGGACGGTTACAGCGGCTAAAGCCAGCTGAATCCCGGAGTCCTGCAAGCCATCGCCCGCGAATCCCAACACAACTAGCAACCCGGTATGGATGACAGCGAAAAACATCATCACCGCTCGGGCATCTGCTGCCCGAGTCGAGGCTAGATCTACGTAGTCTTCGGTATCCATTTGCATAACTTCCACCTTGTCTTTGTCGAAACTGCAACTCCGAGCACACACTATCGGGAACCCCTTCGGCGAACCTCATGTGCGTTAGGGCCTGTGCACAATTGAAAAACCCACTTCTCTAGGGTGCGAAAAGAAGGATTGTTACTGCAACTCGCGACAACGCCAGCTTCGCCAAGCGGCGATTCGCCTAAAAAATGAGCCCCAAGACTCGGCGAAATGCAAAGTTTCTAACAGATATGCCAGAATCCCTTCAGCCATGACTGACCCATCTGAGTCTGACCCACGAGATCAAATCATCGCTGCCAGAGCTCGCGCCCTCAGCGGGTGCCAGTCCGCACGCCAAACCATCGGACTATTAGCTGATGCGGACTCATTTACGGAATATGGTTTGCTCGCTGGGCGGACGACATCAGTTGAAGACGACGGTCCCTCTGACGGGCTTGTCGGCGGAATTTGCGAAATTGGCGGACATACAGTGGTTGTAGCCGCGCACGACAGATCAGTTGAACAGGGCACTCATAGCGACCGCAATATGCGCAAGTTGGCAAAGCTCACAACAATCGCTGTGACTAACCGCTGGCCCTTAGTTGTGTTTATCGAAGGAGAAGGGTCACGAGTTGGGGACAGCCGCCCTGTTCCACCAATCGTCAATTACACCCGAGCACGTTGGGATGTTCTAGAAGGGCTGGCTGAATTATCCGGTTGGGCGCCGACAATAGCTGTGGTGACTGGACCGACTCGTGACAGCCACAGCGCTCTCGCCTTTCTATGCGACTTAGTTATCGCTACTTCGGACGCTGATTTCGGAAGCATGATCGATTCAACTGGAACTATTTCCGCTGAAGCTGCAGCAGGTCAAGGCGACGTTGATGTGGTCGTAGAGGACATATCGCAAGCAGTTCATGCGACTCAACGGTTTCTCGGATACTGGTACGACGACAGTCCAGAATTTTCTGCTGCAGAGTCAGCTCTGAGCATCGCGAAAATAGTTCCGGACAACCGTCGGCGGGCATACGACATGCGCAAGGTGGTTGAAGCTTTCGCTGACCGCGACAGTGTCTTTGAAGTCGGGTCCAAGTGGGCGCAGTCACTCATCACTATGTTTGCTCGCGTTGAAGGAAGGTCCGTTGGGGTCTTCGCGAACCAGCCTTTATCACCCCGGGCGGGGGCAATAGACAGTGCTGCGGTTGTTCATGCGGATCTCTTTCAGGGTGGCGGCACATTCGGGGCAGGGGTTGCCACCGCGACCGT
>CAJWBN010000124.1 GCA_913020735.1 uncultured Acidimicrobiaceae bacterium | reverse complement strand
GCATCGATAACCCCCGGCAGCGCAGGTGGGAATGGATCAAGACCGTTTTGGCGTAGAAGATTCACAAAGTCCGTTCCGGGGTCCTCCCCCGAAACGTGGAATGGCATAGAAGTCACTCGCCACCCTTTTGTACATAGTTCTTAACAAACTCTTCCGCGTTGGTCTCAAGAACGTCGTCTATCTCGTCCAGCAGATCGTCGAGTTCCGCCTTGAGTTCCTCTCCTGCCTGCTGCCCAGTACCCGTTTCTTCGAGCTCTACATCATCCGTTCGCGGTGCGGATCGGCGTCGTTGTTCTTGTTCAGCCATCAAAAGCCTCCTACCGGACTAATTCTATTGGTTTCTCACGTTCCCAAGCGTCGTAATAGCTCAGCCGCGTTCGAACATTCGTCCAACAAGTTACCGACATGTGCAGCGGTTCCCCTCAAAGGTTCAAGCATTGGGACGCGGCGGAGAGGGTCAGTGCCTATATCGAAAACCATAGAGTCCCAGTTAGCAGCCACGATTTCGTCTGGGTACCGCTCAAGACAACGACCCCGGAAGTATGCGCGGGTCGAAGGTGGGGGGTTGTTTACTGCCAGCTCAACCTCAGAATCCTCAGATATTCTTTTTAAACCAATTCGTCTCGCTAGGCCTTTATCGGGTCTTAGATCGTGATATTGGAGATCTAGGGCCGCTAACTTCGGATCAGACCACTCCAGATCGTGTCTCTCTCGGTAGCCCTCGTAAAGCCTGCGTTTAGCTATCCAATCAATGGAATCCGAAAGGGAATCGGGGTCATTTTCCAAAGCTACGAGGACATCATGCCAGCGCTTCATTAGATCAAGTCCCATTTCTTGACCTCCGATTACGTCAAACCCATTCCGCTCCGCCCAACTTTCCGCCGCGGCGTAATACGCCCACTGGACGTCGAGAGCTGAAACCTTCTGGCCATTAAGCAGTCGATGAACCATGGCTAAATCAATGTCATAACTGGTTTGGCGAAGCGTCTGAACGGAAGTTTCGAAAGCACAGTCCTTAGGGGCCATGTCGTCGTCGATCATCGCTAGGACTATTGCTGTAACGCCAAGTTTCAGATACGTCTGAACTTCACTCATGTTCGCATCCCCCACAATCACATGAAGCCGGCGGTACTTCTTGCTGTCAGCGTGGGGCTCGTCGCGGGTGTTTACGATCGGGCGTTTAAGCGTCGTTTCGAGTCCCACCTCCTCTTCAAAGAAATCAGCTCTTTGCGTTATCTGAAAGGGGACGTCGGAGTGGGTTAGCCCAGGAGCTTCCGAGCCGACTTTTCCAGCTCCACAAAACACTTGCCTCGAAATGAAGAACGGCATTATTTCCTGAACAATGCGTCCGAACGGTACCGCTCGGTCAACGAGATAATTCTCATGGCACCCATAACTATTACCCTTGCCATCGCTGTTGTTCTTATGGATCACCAGCTCTTCTCCATCGGGAAGAAGCTCGTTGGCTTTATCCATCGAACGGATCAGGATCTCTTCAGCGGCTCGATCGTAAGTCGTGCATTGAAGTGCATCTGTACATTCAGGCGTGGAGAGTTCGGGATGGGCATGGTCCACGTAATACCGGGCGCCGTTGGTTAGCACGGCGTTAACTAAGTGAGTTTCTATTTCTGGTGCCAGAGCGTCGAATTCGTTAAAGCCCCTAGCGTCAACTCCAGGGTGTTCGTCTTCGAAATCCCAGCCAACACGACGTTCCAAAAAGCCATTTACGTATGCGTTAATGATCATGGATGACGCCGCTACGGGGTTCGAGTCCCCTTCATTGCGGTGGAGGATTCCAAACTCGGTTTCTATTCCCAGAACCTTATGTACGGCCACGCCCTGACCTTAGCGTCGCTGACGGCTCTTAGAGATATTGGCCGGTTTGAACTCGCTCAATCGCTCTTCCGCCTTCGCCAGTAAATTCATCGTCTCCGCTGAGGAGCGTGCGGATGAAGATAATTCGTTCACCTTTTTTGCCTGAAATCTTGGCCCAGTCATCCGGATTGGTGGTGTTGGGCAGATCTTCATGCTCTTTGTATTCTTGTCGGATGGAGCCGAGTAAGTCGTCTAAACGGATTCCGTAGCTCCCGGTAGCTATCGAGCGCTTTATCGCGGTCTTCTTCGACCGACGAACGATGTTTTCGATCATCGCCCCCGAAGCGAAGTCTTTAAAGTACATCACCTCTTTATCGCCATTCTGATAGGTGACTTCCAAAAAGCGATTGTGGTCCTCGGGTCTGTACATCTCTTCTACAGTGCGTTCAATCATCACCCGTATGGCTTTGTCGGGTTCACCGCCTCCGAGTTCGTCGATTTCAATCGGGTCGATCGGTAAATCGGCCGTCAAGTAGGTCGTGAAAATAGCGGATGCAGCGCTTTCATCTGGGCGGTGAATCTTGATCTTGACGTCTAACCGGCCAGGCCGGAGGATTGCAGGGTCGATGAGGTCCTCTCTGTTGGAGGCACCTATCACTATGACATTCCTAAGGCCTTCTACTCCGTCGATTTCGGCGAGCAACTGGGGTACAACCGTGGACTCCATGTCTGAACTGATACCGCTGCCGCGTGTACGAAAGAGTGACTCCATTTCGTCGAAAAATACGATGACGGGCCAGCCTTCACTTGCCTTTTCACGTGCACGCTGGAAAATTTGGCGAATTTGCCTTTCGGTCTCTCCAACGTATTTATTCAGGAGCTCCGGGCCCTTTATGTTAATAAAAAAGCTTTGAGCGTTGTTATCGCCGGAAGCCTCTGCCACCTTCTTTGCGAGGGAATTTGCAACCGCCTTTGCTATGAGGGTTTTGCCGCAACCGGGCGGACCGTAGAGCAAAATCCCTTTAGGCGCTGGAAGATCATATTCGCGGAAAAGATGTTGATGCAGGTACGGCAGTTCGACGGCGTCTGTGATTTGTTCAATCTGGCCATCTAATCCACCGATGGCCTCGTACGTTACGTCTGGCACTTCCTCTAAAAGCAGCTCATCCACTTCGGGTCGCGGTAGACGCTCAAGTACCAAATTCGCTCGGACGTCTAATAAGAGGCTGTCGCCCGATCTCATCTTCTGCTGTTTTAGGTGGTCCCCAAGGTCGACGACTCTTTCTTCATCAGCGCGTCCAGTGACCAGTGCTCGTTCTCCATCAGCGAGGACTTCCTTTAGGACAACAACTTCGCCTGATGACCCAGGGTCACGTGCCATAACGACATTTAATGATTCGTTTAGGACTACCTCGGAACCGGCTTCTAGGTTTGCTCCACTGAGGTCCGGATGAAGGCGGACACGCACCTTCCGCCCATTCGTATGTACGTCGACGGTTCCATCTTCATTGGCCCCGATAAATGTCCCGTAAGCCGATGGTGGTTGAGTGAGTTTCTCGACCTCTTCCCGAAGCGTCGCTATGTGCTCTCGAGCTTCACGAAGCGTAAAGGTGAGTTTTTCGTTCTGAGAGACTGCTTGGGCTAGTTGACTTTTGGTTTCAAGAAGTCGCTCTTCGAGAGTTGTAACCCGTTTGGGGGTATCGACGAGCTTTCGTCGCAGAAGACTTACCTCGGACTCAAGAGCTCGTACCTGACTTCGAAGCGCGGGGATCTCGCCGGAGGTGGATTCAGTATCGGGCTTGTCGTCTTGATCTGACATAGCGATCCTCATGCGCAGGAGGTGTCTGGACGGAAGCTACACGAAACAGCGCCCGATGTGACTCAACCCCCAAAATCCTTTTCATTGACACCCGAAAAGATGTGCCAGCGCTTCTCGTAGAGGGTAAATTGAATCCTGCTCCGTTTACTTCCCTTCGGGGCTTGCCCCTGGAACCGCCAAGTTTTCTTGCACGAAGAAGAAAGGCACTGACATGAAGGTTTGGATTGACCAAGACCTCTGCACCGGTGACGGTCTCTGCGAAGAGATTGCACCCGACGTATTTACTCTCTTAGATGACGGCTTGGCATATGTCGTGGAAGAGGGCAATACCTTGGCCGGTGGCGCTGAGGGACTAGCAAACTTTCCTGACGGCCAGTTGGACGCAGTTATTGAGTCAGCCGAAGAGTGCCCCGGCGAGTGCATTTACATTGAGGCCTAAAGGAAGCGTTACCACCTAAGGGTGCTAAGGCAGACTTATTTAAGGCATTTCCCTGTGTTCACGACGCTGCGGTCCTCAAAGGCTGCAACCTCAGCCATAAACGCAGCTATCTCGGATCGGTCTAAAACGTAGGCCGCTCGTTCATAATCGGGAGCTCCTGGCGGCGCAACTGCAAAGACGACGCCCACGACATCGCCGTTGGTGTCGACGACCGGCGCCCCGCTATCACCAGATTGTAGTTTTGCCGCGGCGAACCAAACTTTCCGCTGAGTGTCCACCGAGTCGTAGAGGTCTCGGCCGTTAGCAACCACACGCTCGACTAAACGTATTGGAGTTGTCCGCAGTGGGCCCCCTGAAGGGTGCCCGATGACTGCTGCCAATTGACCAGCTAGTGGTGTTTGTAAAGCTAGTGAAGGTAACGCAGTTTCAACCCTGACAAGTGCTAGATCTCGCTCCGGATCAAATGCTGTGACCGTTGCCAGCTGTAAGCCCGTGCCTGGTAGCGCGACCTCCACACTCTGAGAGCCAGCCAGCACATGGGCGTTAGTCAATAGGAGACCCGGTGACACGACGAAAGCGGTGCCATCTTGCCTTTGGCTGCAAGCGATGGCATGAACCCGAGCAATCGAAGCAGCCGCTGTTTCCAGAACCTCCGCAGTGACCGAAATCTCGATTGGCGGCTCCCCAACCTCTAGGGGACCTGAGGTTGATTCAAAGGTGGGGATATTCGGCCACTCATTCAAGAGTTGCCCCAAGAGACCAGTAACGGATGGAGCAACTGGCGAATACCTCTCGACGAGATCGACAAGCTTCGATTCGTTACTTTGGTCCTTTGGCCAACCACTGGTTGCTGCCAAGGGAGGCAACAGGATCCAAACCAATAGGGCGATCGACCCTGTTGCGACGAGGACGCCAATCAATGAATCAACCCATTTAAAAGGGCGAGGCACCAATCCGCGAAGCCCCCGCGCTAGGCGCCATCCAATAGCGTGGCCAGCGATCGCTCCCACTAGAACGGCTATGGCTGCGGCGGCGAGGCGCTGATGCTCGCCGTTGATGTCTACAACGTCAATTCCTTGTCGGACCCACCGAGCGGTTGCAAGACCTCCAGCCGCGAATCCAAGCCAAGCACCAAGTCTCCCGATAAATCCGCCCCGCCAACCCACAACCACAGCGACGAGCAACAAGCCCCCGGCGACTGCATCAAAAATCACGGTTACTCATTTACGACTCGATCAACCGAGCATGAGTCAAGAAACCGGTATGAGCGACCATCCGATGATCCGGTCGAACAGAGACCCCTTCTACGTGCCAAGTCCGATTGAGAACTTCGACAGTTTCGATCAGGGCCCACGGCCCATCCGCCAAGCGTCGACGCAAATTTTGGACTTGTATGACAGACGGGTTATAAGCGACGAGAATTCCACCGCGCCTTAACGAAGTTTCCAAATGGGGTACGACTTGCCAGGGCTCCGGTAAATCAAGCACCGCTCGATCAAAGCCTTCGTCATCATGCGGTTCGTATGCATCACGGATCTTGACGTCATAGCGTGTCAAGGCATCCGGACCTAGGAAGCTTTCGACGTTGGATTTGGCATTTTGAGCGAAGTCTTCTCTGACCTCATATCCCGTAACCCGAGTACCCGCTCTCAACAAGGCGGTAGAGAGGGCTCCGGAGCCGACACCGGACTCAAAGACGTGTTGATTCGGTTCGATATCAGCCAATATAAGGATTGGACCTAAATCCTTGGGGTATATAACTTGAGCTCCGCGCGGCATCTTTAACACATGATCGTTGAGCGTTGGGCGAAGGCCAAGAAAACGGGCGTTTGAACCGGTGCGATATTCACTGCCTTCAAGGCTGCCAATAATTTGGTCGTGGGAAATCACGCCAGCATGAGAGTGGAATTCTCCACCAGGTTCCAAGGTAACCAAATAGCGTCGCTGACGACTATCGATCAGCACGATGCGCTCGCCCGAACTCAATTCCGGCTTGTGAGACACCATCACTGACTCTCACTTCGGTTTTTTGGTAGGTGATCAATTCTTACCGACTCACCCGGCAGTAACTGTCTTGTATGAACAACAGTTGGCCTTCGTGCGCTTAGGTGCCGGAGCACCCGCATCGTTGTAGCGACGACGGCAAGGGCCATCCAAGCTCCGCTGCCACTTCGACCACGTCGCCAACACGACTTAATGAATCGGCTCAGCCGAAGCCCACCAAGTTCGCTATTCAGCCCCATCAGACTCTGACGATCTCCACAAAGGTTGACTGTTTGCGACCGAGGCGACGCCCCAGCAAAAATGCAACCACCAAAAGACCAGAAGCCAGCGCAGCTCCAACAACGATGCTCGGTTTCTGCATGGGAACCGGACCCTCGTCTGACTCCCCCGTCAGACGGCTAAAACTTTTCTCCAGGTCATCGACGGAGACCTGCTGGTCGGTGTCATGTTGTCCATCACTCATTCCCGTGCCTCTTTCCATCACGTTTAAGGGCGAAGATCGTTAGGCACATGAAGGCGGCGCACGTGACAATGCCAGCAAGATAAGGAACAAAACTCAATTTGCCCTCAAAGGCCGAGGTTGTG
>CAJWBN010000123.1 GCA_913020735.1 uncultured Acidimicrobiaceae bacterium | reverse complement strand
GCTGGCATTACTCGAACATCCAAAGCAGATGAATAAGTTAATTAACAACCAGGAACTGCTTCCTTCTGCAATTGAAGAGATGCTGCGTTATTCACCCCCGGTGATTCATTTTCGAAGAACTGCTACTGAAGACTTGAAGCTAGGGAACGAACAGATTAGCGAAGGCGACAAAGTGGTCGTCTACCATGCGGCAGCCAACCGCGATCCTGAAGTGTTTGATCACCCAGATGAGTTCGATATTGAGAGATCCCCAAATGACCACGTCACATTTGGTGCCGGCCCACATTTCTGTTTAGGTGCCCATCTTGCTCGGATGCAAATGACCGCGATCTTCAGCCAGGTATTAACTCGACTCCCAAATGTCGCCCTCAACGGAAAACCTGAACATTTAGTTTCTAATTTTCAAAATGGCTTAAAACATCTCCCGCTGAAATGGGATGTTTAGATAGGTGCTAGATCCTTCATATCTCTTAACGCAATTGCCGGGACAAGATATTTCTTAGCAGGGTGCTTTGTAGATGGAAGAACTTCACCCAAAGGTCTCTCGGGACGCTACGGTGCGACCATGGGATTGACATTTGAACACTGGAATCCTGAAACGGCAGAACGCTTCAAACAGTTCGAGCCGGAAAAGGGGATCGACGGCTTTCTAGGAATCCGCATCGGCGAGGTTGAACCTGGCAAGTTGAGTGCTTCGTTTGACGTGACCGACGAGATGATCACCATGATCGGAAATATGCATGGCGGTTGCCTCTCAGCGTTTTGTGACCATGTGCTTGGTGTAGTGCTGTACCCAGTGATGCCTAAAGGCTCATGGGCTGCGACGACGGAGTTCAAAATCAATTTATTGAAGCCAGTTAGCGAAGGAACGTGTACAGCGACCGCGGAGGTAATTTCGATGAGCCGGACCACGGCAGTTGTGAGAATTGATGTCGCTAACGGTGACCGGTTGGTAGCTGCGGCGCAGGGAACCTGCCTGATAATGGCTCCTAAACCATGACCTCGGTGCGCGTCGGTGTAACCCCCGGTATCGACATATGGACTCGTCCATGGGATGAACGTCGCAAAGTGGTGGAGTTAGTGGCCGATGCAGGAATTGATCATGTGTTCTTTGCAGACCATGTCAGCTTCCGAGTGGGACATGGTCACGACGGAATGGTTGTAGCAGCAGCAGTAGCTAATTTGCACCCGACATTAGGTATCTATATTGGGGTGTACCTGTTGCCTCTCCGTCACCCGATTCCGGTAGCAAGACAACTCGCCAATCTGGCGGAGATGGCTCCAGGTCGCATTAGCTTCGGTATTGGAGTTGGCGGCGATGACCGTCATGAAGTCGAGATTTGTGGTGTCGATCCAGCTACGCGCGGAAGGAGAACAGACGAGTCGCTTTCGGTGCTTCAAAGGTTGTTAGCCGGTGAGACGGTTGATCATTCTGGTGAATTCTTCGACTTTGAGCAGGCGCGAATAATCCCAACACCAGATCCACCTATTCCGATTTATGTGGGCGGTCGAGCAGATGCGGCGCTGCGTAGAGCCGGTAAGTACGCGGACGGGTGGCTCGGTATTTGGTGCTCAAGTGACCGGTACTCGGACTCAATAGAAATGTTTGATCGAGCTGCGGAAGAAGCAGGTAGGAATGTTCAAGCGGATCACGGCATCCAACTGTGGGTTGGAGTCGGGAACGACCGCGCAGAAGCAGCGTCTTTTGTGGGCCCTGCGATGGAAGGTTTCTACCGTGTCCCTTTTGACAAATTTGCGAGATACACACCCCACGGAACGGTGGACGACATTGTGGATTTCTTGGCCCCCTATCTAGAAGCAGGCTGCCGCCACTTCAACCTGACTCCCGTAGCATCGACAGCTGAAAAAGGTATTGAAGTGATAGCTGAAGTCGGTGAACGGCTGCGCAGAATGACTGACTAATCTTGAAGACATGAGTGACGGAGCCGATCTGGATTTCTTCATAAAACCCATAGCGGGCGCGTTGGGAGCTGAGATTGACGGGATCGACTTAACACAAGTCGAAGCACCTCAGGCAAAACAGATTCGAGAAGCTTTCAATCAGTACCACGTTCTAGTTTTTCGAGGTCAAACACTGTCCCCGTTGCAACAGAAAAAGTTTGCGCAGCAATTCGGTCCGCTCGAAACCCATCCTTATATAACTGGTTTGGATGAAGCTCCCGAAGTTGTTCCCATCATTAAAGAACCTGACGAAAAGATGAATTTTGGTGGAGGCTGGCATTCCGATATGTCGTTTCTCTCGAAACCACCGCTTGGCTCACTTCTTTATGCCATAGAGGTTCCTGAATACGGTGGTGACACTCTCTTTTCTAACCAACATGCCGCATATATGGCACTTTCGGACACAATGAAGTCCATCCTCGATGACCTTCAAGGGTTCCACTCGGCTGCAAGCCAATATGGGAGAGGTGGAGATTCCGAAAAGCGGAATTATGGATCCATGCAACTTGAGGTATCAGATCAAGCTCACCAGCTCGTAGAACACCCAGTCGTGCGGACACACCCAGAATCAAAATTGAGATCTCTCTACGTAAACCGACCTTTCACTGAAAGCATCAAAGGTATGCAACAGTCTGAGAGTGATGCTCTCTTGAAATTCCTATACCGACACTGTGAACAAGAACGGTTTACCTGCCGAGTGAAATGGGAAGCTGGAACGTTAACTATGTGGGACAACCGAATCGTTCAACACTATGCATTGAATGATTACCAGGGACAAAGACGACACATGAATCGTGTGACCGTTGGAGGCGACTCTCCTCACTAAGGAGCTAGAGATCGCTAGAAGAAATCTGCAATTCGTGTGCCTGTTAGCTCATCCGAGATCCACGCGCGAGACTTCACTGCACGAATAGCTTCACGCTGAAGCTATATGAGGGGGTACCGGTGCGACCGCTTGAAGGAATCAAAGTACTTGATCTCAGCAGAGTGCTGGCCGGCCCATTCGCGGGGCGCATTCTGCATGACTTAGGAGCAGAGGTTGTCAAAGTTGAACCCCCCGAGGGTGATGTAACAAGAAACTGGGGCAAGGTGCGGGCTGGTCTTGCTGGGTACTACACACAACAGAACGCCGGAAAGAGCAATGTGTGTATCGACCTTCGAGCTGAAGGAGGACCTGAACTCATTCGGCGACTGGCTGCAGAAGCCGATGTGCTTATCGAAAACTTTCGACCGGGAATTATGAAAAAATTTGGGCTCGCCTACGAAGACCTCAAAGTCATCAATAAAAAGCTGGTCATGCTGTCGATCTCGGGTTTCGGCCAAGAAGGCCCAGAATCTGGACGCGCCGCATACGCTCCGATACTGCATGGAGAATCGGGATGGCTTCAACGAAGCGCAGAATGGAATGAACAACCCGTCACCGATCTAAATCTCTCTGCTGCAGATACCAACGCTTCGTTGCACGGCACGATTGGTCTTTTGGCAGCGTTACGGGTGGCCGAACTAACCGGTGAAGGCCAGCAGATAGATATGTGCATGCTCGATGCATTTCTCGCTACCGATGACACTAGCCACGTAGGCCTTGATGGCGTCCGCTACTCATCAGCTGGAGGGCTGGTATGGGAAGGCGTAGACGGACCTGTTCTGACAGCCGGAGATTTTCGCTGGGTCTGGAAACAACTACACGAAGTTCATGGGCTTAAAGATCAAGCCCCTGAAAATGCTGATATCCCCACCAAACGTTCCTTCAGAGAAGCAGCAATAAACCGTTTTCTCAGTTCCTTTAACTCGCGCACTGAGATGTACGCAGCGTTAGATGAATGCAACTTGGCGTGGGGTGACATCAAAACGGTTGCGGAAGCCTACGACTCACCAACTGCTCAGCATCGCGGTTCGTCCGTGGCTATAGATGCTCGAGATGGATCTACCAGAAGAGTGGCCCAAACGCCTTACAGATTTTCGAATAGCGACTCAGGACTAGAACCTGATGCGGTAGCGCCTTATCGAGGGGAACATAACTCCGAGGTTTTGGAGAGCTGGTTGAAAGCAAGTCACCATGAGGTTGAAATACTCTTCCGAGCTGGTGTCCTCTTAAAGGAAAATAGGACTGAGGAGGTTCGAGATGGCAAGACTTGATGGAAAGGTTGCGGTCATAACAGGAGCCGCCAGCGGTATGGGAGCAGCAACAGCTCACCTTTTTGCTTCCGAAGGAGCACGTGTGCTGGTGACTGATATGGATAGCGAGAAAGGCCAACGCGTCGCGGCAGAACTCGGAGATAGCGGCGATTTTTTTCACGTTGACGTGTCACGAGAAGCCGATGTGGCCGGAGCCATTGAGCATGCCAGATCTAAATGGGGTCGAGTAGATGTGATGTTCAACAACGCAGGTTTCGGAGGTGCTCGAGGGCCAATTGAATCAATTAGCGAAGCTGACTTCGATCTGACAGTCGACGTGCTTCTGAAGGGCGTTTTTTTTGGCATGAAACATGCAGCACCAGTGATGAAGGAACAAGGATCAGGTTCCATTATTTCGACTGCCTCAGTTGCCGGTCTCCAAGCAGGAGAATCTCCCCACCTGTACACCGCTACAAAATCCGCTGTAATTCACCTCACTAAATCTGTTGCGCTTGAACTTGGGCAGCAGGGCGTAAGAGTCAACGCGATTTGTCCAGGGGTAGTTGCTACTCCGCTGGCACATGGGCCCTTAGACGAAGAGCGCCGCGAAAAATTTCGAAATCGTTTTGGCCGTCACCAGCCCATCGGTCGGGTAGGTGAACCCGAAGATATAGCTAACGCTGCGCTTTTTTTGGCCTCTGACGACTCAACGTTTGTCACAGGAACTGCCATGGTTGTAGACGGCGGAGCTCAAGCCGGCAGAGCGTGGCATCGTCAGAGCGAACTTATGACCGGGCAGGGACCCATCAAGTTGTATAGACCCGAAGGTAGGTGAGGGCCTTCCCCGGGTAACTTTGTGGAAAATGGAACCAGTCGATCCCTATGAATGCCTCAAACTATGGAAGATCTAGCCGACACAGCTCGGCTGGTTACTTTGATGGATGCTCAAGCCAAGGAAAAACAGGTGGCTGAAGAGCGACTCAGTCAAGGCGGGCATATCCCGAGCCCGCCTAGCTCGGCGAAAACTGGTCAACGTGATTTCGACACTTTTTACGTTGCGCATCGCGATCGGATAGCAAGAGCGCTTAGTCTCAGCCTGCGCAACCCTGACCTCGGAACAGAGGCTGCTGATGAAGCCTTCGTCAGGGCTTGTCAACGTTGGGCGGAAGTTTCAACATTTACTAACCCCCAAGGATGGGTATATCGCGTTGGTATGAATTGGGCGCGCTCATGGCTCCGGCGAGCTCGTAGGGAACGAGAGAGACGTCCCTTACTTGCTAAAGGTGAATTCGCTGAAGATGAGATAGTCGACGTTGACTTGGAGCGGGCTCTGGAAAGTCTGAGCCCCACTCATAGGACAGTAGTAGTTGCCCGATTTTTCATGGAGTGGTCAGTTGATGAGACAGCGGAAGCACTCGGTATTCGACCCGGGACAGTGAAGAGCAGACTAAGTCGAGCGTTAAACCAACTCGCCGGAGAACTAGGAGATAGTTCGAAGTTTGTTCCCGCATCAGATCAGGAGGATAAAGACCTTGAGTTTTGATGACGAAGTGCGACGGCATTTACGCGATACAGGCGAACAGGTAGCGCTGACACCAGGCCTAGTTGATGCCGTACGTATACGAGCCGCTAGCCGAGCGCGTCGACGCCGACTGCTTTTTAGTGGTTTAAGTTCACTAGCCGTTATCGCGATAGTGGGAGGTCTCGTCGCAGTCCTTGGGGGGGGAACTGAGTCAGACCCCTACTCCGTTGAGGTTGCTGAACAGGGGGAAAGATTTGCAGCTACCGAAGATCCTGAGAGCGAACTGCTGCAAGATTCAGATGGTCAGCCTTTGGCCGCCGCAGACAGCCCTACCTATGAGACCGTTCAGTCGGCAGATGATGACCAACCTGAGAGAGCAGCCGTTCCACTGAGTGACCTCAAGCAAAAAGAATGGGCCGAAATAAGTAGCCCTGTTCCTGGGGCGACCACAGAATACGTCTATTCGGGGGACACGGTGCTTGCGCGAGTTGGTTCTCAGTGGTTCGTGAGAGACGAATCCTCTTGGCGAGAGCTCGATTTACCTGATTCGCTTGAGGTCATAGCGGTAGACCTAGGCGTCGGCGAAGAGTTCCTCCGAGTCGCAGGATGGTTGGGCGATGATGTGTGTGACAGAAAACTTGTTGTGCAAACCAAAGAAGCAAATCAATGGGCCCAATATGAAATCCGTGATCAGCTAGCAGAAGGGCTTGTCAGCTCAGTATCTGGAGCTCGACTTCGTGTCACTGACCATGAACTAGTCATGTCGCGGATTGAAGAAATCGCAGTTGACCCTGTTTGTCTGCTTCAGAGTCTGGGAATCGACGCAGTGGAAGCTGAAATTGTTGGCGACCTCATTTACGCAACTGATCCGAAAGCTGGGCGGGTAATACATTCACTGAACAAGTTCGGACCTTTGGAGGCACAAGAATTCATTAGCAATGGCCCTATGGAGCGTTCGGTGCTTGTCCGGTCCACCGATGGACAAAGGTGGGTGACAGCGCCCCTTCCGGGTTATCGGGTCGTTGAGATAGGGGTTGTTGATGGCATCGTGATGATCGAAGATGCTGAGCACACGGTTCACGACGGACAGAGAATCAAGCGTACCGAAGTAAATCCGACTGACTCTGGACAACTAATTGATGCGTTTGTCACTCCGTCAGGAATGACGATGCTATTCCAGCGAGATCAAAAAATTTGGATACAAGGTATGGCTGGTGAGGACCCCCTTGATCAGAC
>CAJWBN010000122.1 GCA_913020735.1 uncultured Acidimicrobiaceae bacterium | reverse complement strand
CTTCCCAAATAACATCGACCGCTCGTTCACCGCGTCGAGCTTCGATAGCGGCAATAAAGTCTTCCCCCGCTTGGTACTGAGCCAACTTTGCTTCAAGTCCCATCAGTTTCTGCATTATTCGGCTTACGCCGCTTGCACTGTTACGACGTTCTTGCATTACCCGGTGAAAACGTTGTGCATGGGGAACATGGCCAGCTGCCGCTCGAGACATGGTCACATCGCCGTGTCCTTCCACAAGACTCATCATGCCTCCGACAGCATCCAACAACTCTTTTTGTCGTTCACTTGCAAATAGCTGAGCCACTCCACCGTCAGCCATCGGATCCTTCCCATCTCGTTTCATCCGAACGAAATCTTGAAGCCCTTGCTTAAGTCGATCAGGGTCTGGTTCTACTTCGTCAAGCATTTGGTTCACTAATTCCAGGAAACGGGGACGTAACCAAGGAACTCCCGTGAACTGTGAACGGTGCGTCAACTCATGCAGAGCTAGCCAAAGTCTGAACTGTTTCGGATCAAACGCAAATTTCTTTTCAATAGCCAAAACGTTTGGTCCCACGTAATAGACGAGATCTTGCTCATCCCGATCCTCGTCTTCGGCAAGCAGAAGATCATATTGGCCAAGAACTCGTCTAGACATCCAACCCAGAACCGCACCTAATTCTGCTGCAGCTACTTTGCTTGAGATGCTTTTGGTTGTGCCTGAGTCGGAAGATTCCGCCAAAACCGGACGCAAAAGCCGTCTAAAGGAACGGATGTTGGCATCAATCCATCCTTCTCGATCAATCACTCGAGCGCGAGCGGAGCCTTCAGTCGAGATCAATCTGGTTTCCACGCCTACTAACTCTTCGGCCAGCGGTGTGAACTCAGCAAAATCTTTGTGCAACGAATCGCCTAGATATGAGCGAGAGAGCGGTTCATCACCCGCTACGCGTGCCGCAATTCGTCTCGCCAACTCCCAGTCGACGGGTCCTTCCGTCATCAGCTTCTTTAGCGTTTTGGATAACGGGGGGCGACTACCTTCATTACGTAGCCCGCTATAAGTTGGACTACGCCTAGGACTGCGCCGATAGTTAGCGGTACCGCCAACCAGAAATGCCAAACTTGAGCAGCGAGTGCGTTCATAACGCCATCGTACCCAACAGCGTCCATTAGAACTCAACTCTTGGAAGAGGTTCACCCAAAATCACTCGTGAGCCTTTGGTCGTGTCCCCAAGGGTGGCTTGGTAGCGTCAGTTGGAATATCGCCCGAGTAGCTCAGTGGTAGAGCGGCTCTCTCGTAAAGAGCAGGTCGTGGGTTCAATTCCCACCTCGGGCTCAGCCGGCTCCACCCATTATTTGAGCCTCATACTTTTAAGGTGACAAACAACCTCTGCATCAATAGTCGTTCGTTACCATTTCGTCTCAAATCTTGGGCTGCCGAGGTGACCAAAGTTAACGACCTTGAGCCGCTCGAGGGGTCAATTGACCCATCGGCGACACCTTTGCTGATGGCGTTACCCAACGCCGTCATACCCATCAACAACTCGTCTGTTCGAAGCCTACGAAGTTCTCGTTTATGGCGATCTTCGAGACTGCGTCGCCCCGCACCCCGTTCACCAAATCGCTCCGCGCGCTCCTCGACGTCTTTATTTTCTTGTTCATGACGATGTTGTAGGGGCGCTGTCGCCGCATCAATCATCGCAAGGAGTCTGTCTGTCGCTGCGGCGGCGCTGCTACCTGATCCATCCAGAACGGAGTGGAGCTCAGCCCATGCGTTCCAACGGTCTAGCGCGGCTTCGTCCGAAGCTAGGAGCATTGCCCGGTCAATGGAGTTGTTTGCAGCCGCAGCGAGCATTACAGCATGTTCTTGTTCGACTCCTGATCCCACCAAATGTTCGACAAGCTCTTTAGGGCTTATCGCTTCAAATTCAACTCTGGTGCAACGAGATGCAATAGTCGCTATTCCCACGGGAATCTCTTCTGCGGTAAGAATAAACAACGTAGTAGGGGGCGGCTCTTCCAGGACTTTAAGAATCATTGGGGCTGAACTAAATGCAAGGTGAATATCTTCAACAAAAATGATCTTCTTGTTGCTCTCGTACGGACTAGTTGTGGCAACACGAACAATCTCTTTGGCTTGATCAACTGAGAGCGCAGGTCCATTTCGCTCAAACACAATAAGGTCCGGATGCTCCTCAGCAATTACGAGCCTTTTAGTTCTTTCAGGATCATCACTGTCTGCAGCCAACAATTCAGCCGCAAACCGTGTGGCAGCTGTGCGCGCACCACAACCAGGTGGTCCTACAAATAGATAGGCAGGCAAAGGCGCAGAAACAGCGTTTCGCAATACAGAAATAGCGGACGTTTGCCCGACGATCCCTTCGAAACAGTCTGTCACTTGATACCGACAGCGCTAGCGACACGTTCAGCAACTTCGTCTACTGAGCCACTACCGTCGATCACGATCCACCGTTCTGGATCAGCCTGAGCTAAGGCGCTGAAACCCTCCACGACCCGGTTAGCAAAATCCACGTCTTCGCTTTCCATCCGGTCGCGTTGGTCTCCCAAACGAAGATCTGCTGTTTCGACGGGCACCTTTAGCAAGACCACAAGATCCGGCAGCAAACCGCCACTTGTCCATTCGACCAGTCTCATAAGTTCTTCAATAGATTGGCCGCGTCCGTAACCTTGATAGGCGAGCGTGGATCCATAGGAACGATCAGTTACAACGTTGTTACCTTCAGCTAATGCCGGTTCAACAACTTCAGCTAAATGTTGTGCCCTATCTGCTGCGAACAGCAAGGCTTCGGCACGTTCGGTTGGTGCTGGCCCATTTCCGAGCAGCAGATCTCTGATCGCCACACCCAATGCCGTACCGCCCGGTTCTCTGGTGAGCACCGCGTCTAACCGGCGGCTCAAGAGACGCGCTTGTGTCGACTTTCCGCTCGCTTCCCATCCTTCGAAAGCTATGTACTTTCCGCGTTGCGTCATTCGAACTTCTTTTTAGGGGTACGCAATGAAATCCATGCAAGCCCTGAGGCGAGCAACATAAAGCTGCTCGCTAACCATAAAGCGCCCCGAACCCCAGGGAGTGCCATAGACCATGTACCTACGATGAGTTCGTTGTCGAACAACACATCGAAAAGCCAATTGAATCCATCAGATAAAAAGCCACCGACGGTTATTGACAAAAGCAGACAAAAACGGACCAAGGTGTATAGCGCGCTGAACACTCTTCCTCGAAGTTGCTCGTCTACGTGTTCATGTAAGAGTGTGAAACCCAATACATAGACAGATCCGGCGCAGATCCCCATCGAGAAGACTCCAGCTAGGTTTGCGAACGTATTCGAGGTAGATACAGCGAATAACAAGCATCCACCAGCACCAAAAACCGCGGCGATAAAGGCACGTTCCTTATCTAATCGCCGTTGCACTGCTGACAGGAGTGATACTCCCACGGCGACACCCATTCCTAGAGTCACCAGAATGGTTCCGAAGCCGGCGTTGCCGGCCTCTAAAACGACATCGTTATAGACCGCTCCGAGGGGAATCAACATTCCCCCGCCGATCATGCCTGTCGCTAGTCCGACGAGAACTGCTCGCACTTGAGGACTAATCGCTATGAAGGTCCATCCTTCACGTAGCTCTCGTACTCCCTGAGCTAAATCGATCGAGCTGGACTTTTTTTCTTGTCGACGTCGCGTTGCTAGCGGCAAAGTCGCTATGAGCCCTGCAGCTATAAGAAAAGTCAACGCGTCGAGCGCTAACGCCCATTCCACTTGACCTGCGCTACTGCCGCCCAAAAACTCAGCGAACTTTGCGAGACCGATGAATGCGCCAGCCGCCAATGGGAACGTTCCATACGCGGCAACTAGCGACAGCGAATTCGCGGCGGTCAGCTGTTCTTTGGGTACTAGATTCGGAACAATTGCTTCTTTAGCTGGTCCCCATAACGAAGTCGCTAATTCGAGGATCAACGAGGCAAGTACGAGCCCCCAGACCTTCTCGATGAACGGGATCGACAGAAGGACTCCAGCTCGCAGAACGTCGCAGATAATTAGCAATCGCTTCCGGTTTACGCGGTCAACGATGACCCCACCGACAGAAGCTAAGAAAAAGCCGGGCAGTACTCGCGCGATCATAACTAAGGCAATGGCTGAGCCTGGCTGATCTCCACCGATGCGGCGGGCGATTTCGATAATCGCTAGAAATCCGATCCAGTCACCAAATGCGCTGACTATCTGAGCGATCCATAGGCGCAGAAACGCGGAACTCCCAAATACAGGGTGTGACCTGTTCAGACGCGCGTTGGCTTCTGGATTCGGGGTCGCCTCTGGTTCATCCATATTCACTGTTCAGACTCTTCAGGGTTTCCTACGGTCAAAAATCTATTCCAACTCCGTGACCAACTTCTCAATTACAGGATATTCAAAAACATGGCTAAGTGATCGAACGGTTAAAAGTCTTAGGTCCGTTTCTCAGCCAGCAGTTCTACCGCTCTTTGCTCGGTGAGCGCTTCAACTGAATCCCAGCTCTTAAGCGACGCGTTCGTTTTGCCGTCAGTTACGTACGGTCCGAATTTTCCGTCTTTCAGCAGAATGGGCTGATCGCTGTTGGGGTCTTTGCCTAGCTCTTTGAGGGGTGGTTTTGCTGCTCTGCGACCAAACTTTTTTGGTACCGAAAGCAGCTGCAAGCATTCTTCAAGGGTGATGATTAATAACTGCTCTTCATTTTGAAGATTGCGGCTCTCTCCGTCCTTAAGTAGATAGGGGCCATATGGGCCGTTTTGAACAGTTATTTCGATCCCATCGGCGGGGTCTGTTCCAACGGTGCGTGGCAAACTCAGCAGCTCGAGTGCTTCGTCGAGAGTGATGCGTTCTAGGGTCATTGTTTGAAAGAGTGACGCTGTTTTTGGCTTCGGTTGAGTCTTGAGCTCATCGATGCGGTCTAATTCGGCAACGACTTCGATAACGCTGTCAAACACCCGAGATGTTTCAATCAGGGAATTGATGTTAGTGAGACGTTCCTCGTTGTCTCCGCGCTGCAAGTCCTTTATGTAACCGGACTGCTCTAAACATGACTGCAGCGCTGTAGGAGCGTCTGTTTCGCGCAGATCCACGATTGATTTTCTCAGCTTCAGAAATGATCGAATAGCTTTTTGCGCTGCAGGCGACGAACCGGCTTCTTTCGCCCGTTCAAAGGCTTCTATGAGGTTGATCTCATGAGTGTCGCCGAACTCGATAAGCCTTTTAATGGCGGCGTCGCCAATTCCTCGTTTGGGGTTCTTTATCGCTTGCTTTACGGAGTCGTTGTCAGGGTCGTCGGTCATGCAACGCATATAGGCGACCGCTACTTTGAGTTCTTTCTTGTGAAGAGGAAGACTGAGGAGTTGACCTCCGGGTGACGACGCGGCTGGCATTTTGGGAGGTCGCCCCAAAGACACATATGGGCCGAAGGTTCCTGGCCTAGCAATGACTTCTATACCAGTCGCAGGGTCGACACCCAGAACTCGTTCTTCGGGTGTCTCTAATAATTCGATAGCTAAATCAAGGGTTATTTCGTCTGGAGCGATGCCCGCAGGTAATGATCGATATTCGTCGCCTCGCTGCACATAAGGAAAGTTCTTACCGACTTTGGCGACAACGACTTGGCCGTCCTTATCAATTCCAATTGGGATCGTGTTGATTTCCACTGGGTCGATGTCAGCAAGATGTTCATCTGATACGAGATTGCGAAGACCTGGAAGTGGCTCCCCATTTGCGTTAACACGCCCAAAATAGAAATCATCTAGCCATGGGTTAGGTTCGATTTCGCCTACAGATATCTGATCGAGATCATCTTCCATGCTGGCAGTGAGGGCGTAGTCCACTAGCTGCGGGAAGTGATTTTCCATGAGACCGACCGTGGCAAAGGCGGTGAGTGTGGGCACCAACGCCTGGCCTTTCTTCCAGACATAGCCTCGACTTTGGATGGTGCCGAGAATGCTTGCGTAGGTGCTGGGTCGCCCCACTCCCAGCTCTTCTAGTCGTCGAACTAGGGTTGCCTCGGTGTACCGCGCCGGTGGTTTCGTTTGGTGATCTTTGCTTTCAAGGGACGACGCAACAACAGTGTCACCCTGCGAGAGATTGGGAAGTTCTCGTTCCTCGTCGTCTGATTCATCTGACTGTCGCCCGTAGACAGCGAGAAAACCAGGAGAAGTGATTACGGTCCCACTAGTGCCGAATTGATAAGTCTCCGAGCCGGATGGGGTAGCTGCTAGACGAATAGTGACCGTCTGGCCTTCAGCATCATTCATCTGACTGGCTATCGTTCGACTCCAGATGAGGTGATACAGACGCGCTTGATCACTGTCAGTTTTGTCTCCTTTGAAACCAAGGTCGGCGGGGTTTCGCCATGCGTCTCCTGCGGGCCGGATAGCTTCGTGCGCCTCCTGAGCGTTTTTAACTTTTTTGTTATATACCCGAGCATCTGCAGGTAATTGGTCCGGCCCAAAGCGTTCTCTGATAAGCGTCCGAGCAGCACTAAGGGCATCCGCCGACAGGGTGGTGCTGTCGGTCCGCATATAGGTTATGTGTCCTTCTTCGTAGAGCTTCTGGGCAGCACCCATTGTTCGTGATGCCGAGAAACCTAAGCGCCCACTGGCTTCTTGCTGAAGAGTTGAGGTCATGAAGGGTGCTGATGGTCGCCGTCGATACGGCTTGGGTTCAACAGATTGAACGGTGAACTCAACCCCAGTAAGTGCCGATGCCAGTTGTTTGCCCTGATCGGTGTTTATGACCGTTCTGTCGGCCTGACTCAGTTGTCCCTGCGCGTCAAAGTCTCGACCAGTGGCGACACGGACATCATTAATAGCGGTAAGAGCGGCAGTGAACGTCGCATCAGAGGACATCTCAGCCTCCAAGCTCGAATACGCAGCTGTTTGGAACGCTATGCGTTCACGTTCTCGCTCAACAACCAAA
>CAJWBN010000121.1 GCA_913020735.1 uncultured Acidimicrobiaceae bacterium | reverse complement strand
ATAGCTCAAATAGCTCAAATAGCTCAAATAGCTCAAATAGCTCAAATAGCTCAAATAGCTCAAATAGCTCAAATAGCTCAAATAGCTCAAAGAGCGAAACAGGCGACAGCCAAAGAATGATTGACCTGATTTGCCATGACAGGCTGTGGCTAAGGCACGAGTGCTTCTGTAGCGACGCCGTTTAGCTGAGGAGCTCGTCGCGACGTTTGGCAAGGATCTGTTGGATCGCGTCGTGATCTCCTACGCACCGGATAATCAGATGTTGAGCACCCCCAGCCACAAAGTTTCGAATGAAATCGATCACTTGGTCTTCAGTGCCTCCTTTGCATGCCTGAAACTTTCGCATCGCTGCTGCAGGGGCGTTGTAGTAGTTCTCGAGGTAAGTATCGATAGCAGCCTCAGCGCTAGAGCTCTCAGCCATGATCGACACTGTTAAATAAATAGCGGTGGTGAGGTCTTCAAGGTTCCGTCCCGCCAAAGTTGCTGCCGTTCGAAACTGTTCATTTTGTGTAGCGAAGGTAGATGCATCTGGACCGATGGGGAACCAGCCGTCCAGATGTTTGGCAGCTCTTTCGATTCCAGCCTCAACGGTCGCCGCGCTCCAAATTGGTGGCCCCCCTTCGCGATACGGAACTGGAGCGAGTGTCGCTGAATCGACCGACCAACGTCCCTCCCATGAGACCGGTTCACCTTTCCACAATGCGCGACACAGTCTGATGCCTTCCATGTATCTACCGACCCGGCGATCAAATGGGACCCCAGCAGCGTTGAACTCATGGCGCACGGCGGGAGTATCGGGAGCTATTCCGGCGCCGACAACTAGGCGGCCTTCAGATATCTGGTCCACCGTTGCGAGTTGTTGGGCGAGAACGACCGGATTGCGAAGAGCGGGAAGCAGTACGGCGGTACCTACGTCGATGTTAGGTATTGCTCCAGCGACCCCAGCCAGGAGGGTGATCGGGTCGTGGCGTGGCCGAGCTAACAGCGAATCGCCCGCCCAAATTGAGTCGAACCCAAGATCAACTGCTCGCTTCGCTGCCTCGATCATCGGGCGAACCGAATGGCTCGCCTGCATAATCTTTTCGCGGGTAGGTAAGAGATATCCGAGTTTCACTGACACCATGTGAGTCTCTCAGATCAATATCGAAACTGCACAGCCCACCTCGGTCGATAGTCACTCCCTAGATAGGTCACGTTGTCAGCGACTTATACTCCCGGTTGAGTTGGCAGTAGCTCAGTGACGTCACCGTGTGCGTCGATTATCCCTTCATGAACGTACGCATCGTGGCGATCTTCAATTTTTGGGATGTCATAGCCATAGTTGACCATCATGCCCAAAGCGCGATCTTGAGCAATGTCTTGCTGATTGGCGCCGAATATGATCCGCTCGACGCGAGCCCCGTTGCTGAGATGAAAATTCGCAACAGGATCTATAGCGCGTTGACCACGTTTTTCTGAAAGTAGGTACTGGGCTCCGAGCTTGGGCAAAGTGACCTCTAGCTGGGTGACGACCTCTTCTTCGAGTGTCCATTTAGGATTCTGGAGCGCCGTCTCAAGCGCCTTGATCTCGAGATTGTCTATGTAGCTAAGGTCTTGTGTCTCTAGTTTGTTTTCCAACCAACGTCGAAACCCTGGTATCGGCGACAAAGTAGCGAAGTGTTTCAAGCCAGGCTGCTCTCGAGATAGCTCAGTCACAACTCGTTTGATCAAGAAATCGCCGAGCCGAACGCCAGCAAGTCCATCCTGACAGTTGGATATTGAATAGAAAATAGCGGTATCTGCCATGTCCGAACCAATGATTGGTGCGCTGGTGTCGAGGAGTTCATCGACGCTGGTGGCGAGACCGGAGACTAAAGCTACTTCTACGAAAATAAGCAAATCATTAGGTAGACCGGGGTGTTGAAAAGCGAAAAGTCTGCGATCTGATCGCAAACGGTTCTTCAGGTCGCCCCAACTTGTCACCGCGTGAACAGCTTCGTATTCGACGAGCTTTTCTAGAAGCGATGCAGGTGAATCCCAGCTGATTTGGCTCAGTGTCAAAAGCCCTGCATCAAACCAACGGTCGAGAAGGCGTCGTAGTTCGTCGTCCATGTCGGCGAAGGTGTTGTCGTTTAGAGCTAGCAGGTCTGCTCGTAGCCCTACAACAAACGCTAAGCCATTCTCCACGCTCAAAAAACGACGAAAAAGCAGTTCGCGCTCGGCTTCAAGGGCTGATCGGAGCTTTCGTTCGATAGCGCTTCTGTCCTCGCTAGTTTCTAACTCTTTGATCAAATTGTCGACGGTTGGCCGGTCCACACCAAAATCCTCGGCGAGGATACTGAAGAAGCGGCGTTGTTCTTCTTGGTTGAGAGTCAGATAATGGGCGGCGACGATGGCAGCACGGTTTCGAGCGGCAACTTCTCCGCCGCGCGTAGATATCGCGTCAGCAATAGCGATCCGAGTTGTCTGTGAATTGGAACCAAAATCTTTGAATGCTTTGTTTCGGCGACGTTTCGGTGCCGAAACATGTTTCAAAGCTTCTCGAAGGCGGCTGAGTGATGGCTTCACGACCGGAGTTTGGCAGTGCAGCGGTACAGAAGCGAAATTATTTCTGTGACATTTTATTTAAAGCTTCGATATCTAGTTCTTTGGCGCATCCGCGCTTGTAGTGCTGGCTTTCGTGTCACTCACATCTGGTGTCGAAAATGGACTCACGTGTCGAATTCTTAATAGGTTGTGGTCATGAACAGACCAATAGTGCTCGTTCACGGTGCCTGGCACGGTTCATGGTGTTGGGACCGAGTGACCCCCTACCTAGATGCAGCAGATGTCGACTGGGTGGCCCCAGACCTGCCGAGTGTGGCAGATGCGGCTGGCGGAGCAAATCAAAGCGACGACAACGCGGTGGTGCGAGAGGCACTTGACGGGTTGCCTGGAACTGAGACAGCGATCTTGCTTGGCCACTCTCGAGGGGGCACGGTGATTACCGAAGCGGGCACACATGACCGGGTAGGGCATCTGGTGTACCTCGCGGCGTTCCTTGGTTTGGAGAACGAGGACACCATGCCGTACAGGTCTGAGGGCCTCAACGAATGTTTGGAATTTCAGTCTGATGGCACGGTCACCGTCAAACCGGAATTAGGTAAAGCGGTCTTTTATAACGAACACGATGAAAGCGATTTCTTGTGGGCACAGGAACGGTTACGTTCGCAGAGCTTTAAGCCGTTTGAAGATGATTCAGAATTAGCTTGGCAAAACAAACCGTCAACCTATGTGGTTTGTCGCCGCGACAATGCGTTGCCTGTTGCTGGTCAGCGAAAGATGGCTGCCCGCGCCACACAGTCAATTGAATGGGACACAGACCACTCACCATTTGTGTATCGCCCTGAACTTGTAGCGACATTGCTGATCGGTATGAGCGTTACCAGCTAGTCATCCAGCTTCAGGTTGGCAGCCTGGATTTTTAGCTTTTCGGGGTGACTAGTAGAGCTCGTTGCCGTCGTGCCACGACCTGAATCTGGTTTCCATCTCAGTCACTGTTTCGTCAGAGGTTGTTTGGTCGTCGAGACACTCCGCGTAGCTAGCTAGCCCTTTGATATTTGGCCAAGCTTCTGGAGACCACAACTTGGATCTAATTATTGATTTTCCGCAATGAAACATCACCTCGTCGATTTCTACGACAAGAGCTAACAACGGCAGACGTTCGCGAACTGCCATCGTGGCTAAAAGGTCTGGGTCGGTAACGATACGACCGGTACCAGCCACCCTTAAGACTTCGCCCCTTCCGGGAACGACAAACATTAAACCGACTTGAGGTTGTTCCAAAACGTTGTGCAATGTGTCGAGCCGACGATTGCCAGGACGATCAGGAATAGCCAATGTCTTGTCATCAAGAATTTGAACGAATCCCGGAGGGTCACCTTTTGGTGATAAGTCCATCCTTCCGACGGAATCGACGCTCGACACTACGACGAATGGGCTTCTTGCGATCCAGTTGCGACAATGTCTATCAAGTTCCGAGAGCACCTTGGTTTGTTGAGCCGGCCGAGGAGGCGAAACCAATCGACGAAGATCTTCAGTGGTTGTTATGACGTGACTTGGGTCGAACATAGAACCATTGTTGCTGGCGTTTCTGTTATCTCAAAACGCGAGCTCGGCTATCTCCTATTTACTCAAGGAATCACTAGTTCTGGGTTGAGGGCCACCTATTCCATTGGTGAGTTTCCACCCGACAGTTAAGAGAACAAGCATTGTTCCCGAAGCAACGAGATACGCGGCAGTATGACCGGCGCTGGTGTACACCGCAGCTAAGCCGAGAGCCGCTATGGCAGCGGTGCCAACCTCGATAGCGCTCGCGAGTCCTTGCGCCGCGGCTTGACGGCTTTCAGGCACCGAACTTGACACCAGCATGGTTCCTGAAGGGAACCCGATGCCCTCAGCAAACCCACAGCCAATGGCGAGAAGTATCAGCGCGAAAAGGCCTGGTATCAGGCCAAACAAAGCATTGAAAATTGAACACGTAGTGATCATTGCCAATGCCCATTTGCGGGATCCGTAGCGCTGAGCGAGCCCTCCTCCCCATGGCGCTAAGACGGCGATTGGTAGAGCGATAAGGGTCACTGATACACCGATTTGCCATTGAGATGCACCTCTGTGGTCCATATCCAGAATCCATACCGACTCGAAGGCCCCGATAAACACGAAATAAGCGGACACCACTGAACATGCGCCAAGTAGTTGCGGATTTTTTATTAAATCGGAAAGGCTTTGTCGAGTGACGTCTTTTTCAGCGGTGTCGCTTTGAGCCTTCCATGCAGTAGGTATTAGCAGCGCTAGGAAAACCGCCATCGCCCAAAAAGGAGCGCGGAAACCACCAATCGCGTTAAGAGCTGCCGCTGCTGCTGGGCCGACAACAAACCCGGCTACATCAAATGCCCCTAAACGGCCTACGTTGCGGCCAAGGTTTTGTGGATCAGCGACAATAACTGTTCGTCGAGTTGCTGGTTGGGCAACCCCGAACGCCAAACCCATCAAAATTCGACCCAGCATAAATTGCCAAAATTCTGTGGCTATAGCCATAACAACAAGAGCCGTCAGACCCAACAAGAGACCCGATCGGAGCATTAAGGGTGCCCGACCTCGATCTGCTTGAGGACCCAGCATTAACGCCGCTACAAATCCTGCGCCGAGCCCGCCAGCCACCGATGTCCCGATAGCAAAGTCGGAAAATCCTAGGTTGTTTCGAAATTCAGCTAACAGAGTGACAACGCTTGCCAACCCAGCGGCCATCCCAAAAACGATCAGATAATACGGCAACAAGCTTGTCTCAGTTTCGAGTTTTTTCGCTGACGACATACAGGTATGGAGCCTTTTGCGGTGCGAGAAAATGCAATCCTAACGGCGCCTCTTCAACTCTTATTATTTTCTCGCTGTGAATGAGCCAGGCTATTGAACAGATTTAGCACCGAGAAAATCTTTTGGCGAAGAACAAGGCTGCTGGTACAAAATAGGCTTGAACAAAAGAAAGTATGAAAATGAAATACCCACACCACGCAAGTGGTCGGGCTCGGTCATATCGAAGCAACTACAGATGCGCTTCATGTCGCACTTCCATTCATTGGGACGGCACTGTCAAGGCGTATGTATCTGATGAACAGCTAACGGAGACCTGTACCAAGTCCACACAAGGCCACACCTGCTAAAGACACCCAAGCAATATTGCTTATGAGAGACTTCCGCCCACAAAGTGGAAGTCTCTTTATTTTTTCTTTGTCACAATGGTCCTATGGCGCTTCCTCAACTCAAGGTCACAGAAGACTTTGTCATCGAAGGCCATGAACTTGAGTGGCAGTTCTCAACTTCAAGTGGTCCTGGCGGACAGCATGCTAATCGTGCTCAAACGCGAGCTGAAGTACGGTGGGACATAGCTGCTTCAACGGCCGGAACGGCTGAACAGCGCCGCATGCTCAGCGGACGTTTCGGCGAACTCATAATGATTCGTGTTGATACTCACCGCTCACAGAAACGCAACCGAGAAGAAGCCCGAGAAAGATTGGCGACAAAAATACGTCAAGGATTGCAAGTCCCAACTTCCAGGAAGGACACTCGGCCCAGTCTCTCAGCGAAGAGAAAAAGGGTGGACGCCAAAGCCCGACGGGGACAGCTCAAGCAACAACGCAAACGCCCGTATCTGGATGACTAATCAAGGCTCGGGCTGACCACAGCTACCCCGTTGCGGAGTTAGGGACGGTGTTCGTGCGGGGCTCTATGCTTTCACGCAAATTGGGAACAACTTCGTTGGCGAATCTGGTGAGCGACTCGTTCATCACCGAAGGCGGAAGACCCGGGGGGCCTCCCCAAGTCACTAAGTCGGTTATCCCATGTTCGATGATCAGCATTTCAAGTTCAGCTATGCAATGGTCGGCGGAACCCACTGTCCACATAAGAGGATTCAACGGTATTGGGGTGCGCTGACTCTTCGACCCGGATCTTTCTGCTGCTTCAGATTTGTGGTCTGTGCTGGCTTTGATAAGTCCGACGTAGACATCTCTTCGGTACTTTTCAGCAGCGGCGATGGGTTCCCATTCTCGCTCTGGATCATCGGTAACAAAGACGCCCCTTATCAGACCGACACGCCGGTCATTAATGTCGCCAACTGCTTCCTTCCAGGGGTCGATAGTCAGATGTTTTGGACCCTGCGGAAGTAGGTGCGTCCCGTACTTTGCTGCTCTGTGTGCCCCAGCAGGACTTGTAGCTGCCAACCACAGTGGAGGCCCTCCAGGTTGAACGGGGTCCGGAGTAACTCGAAGATTCGATAATTGATAACGCTTACCGTCGAAATTAAAAGGTTCTCCACTCCAAGCGAGTTGCAGAATCTCCAGAGCCTCCTCGGTGAGCGACACGCGGCGACTTATCGGAATATTGAAACCTTCGAATTCATGAGTCGCGTAACCCATTCCTGCGCCAAGTTCCATCCGCCCATTAGAGATGTTGTCAAGGATCGCTAGATCCTCGGC
>CAJWBN010000120.1 GCA_913020735.1 uncultured Acidimicrobiaceae bacterium | reverse complement strand
GAAACCTACGCAGTGCAACTCCTTGAAGCGCTCAGTCAGAACCCCAAGGCTCCATCAATTGAGCTGGCCTTAACTCCGGAGACCCGCCGAACACACCAATTTGTTGACCGGCATTTTGAAATCAACGAACAGCACCATCTGCCGGGACGAATCGGCCGAATTTTTAAAGAAAATAAACTGTTCAAAAAGTTAGATAAGCAACACATCGTCCACCACCTCGGGGGCACAATTCCCAAACACCAAAACAGTGCCAAAAACGTTGTCACCATCTACGACATCCAATACCGGGAATACCCCCAATATTTCTCGCTCACCAAACGCCGCTACCTAGACATCGCTATCCAACGCACCCTTCAGCAAGCAGAAGCCGTTTGCGTGATAAGTGAATTCTGTGCTCAGTCACTAAAAAATCATTTCGGGTACCCAAAAGAAAAATGTCACATCATCCCACCAGCATTTAGCGCATCAACCGCTCAGCGGACCCAATCGGTTGAAGTAAAACCGTTTCTGCTTTATCCGGCAGTCACCTGGCCGCACAAGTCTCATAAATTTCTCATCACACTTCTAGAACAGATCCCGGATCTACAACTCATACTCACGGGAGCAAAGGGCCCAGCCCATAGCGATGTCATGCAAGCCATCCAACGATCTCCAGCGAATGATCGAATCACCCACCTAGGGCAGGTGGACAGACAAAGACTTGACTCGCTCTATCAACAAGCCCTCTGCACAGTCTTCCCATCTCAATACGAAGGATTTGGCCAACCAATAATCGAAGCCATGATTAGAGGGTGCCCAGTCATCTCAAGTCAATGTGGAGCTCTACCAGAAACTGTCGGAGCTGGCGGAATTACCGTGCCAATGGACATTGACCAATGGATCGAAGCGATCCGACTCATTAGGCAACCTGACCAGCGCCAGCCATGGGTCGAAGCAGGGCATCGAAGAGCTGCTGACTTTTCACACCAACAAACAGCCGAAGCGCAAATAGCGGTCTATGAAGAGTTACTGGGTAAATAAAGCGGTGACGACATGAAAATAACAATCATCTGTCCCCACTTCGCCCCTGACACGGCCCCAACGGGAGAAGTCATTACTCAGATTGTTCGAGAGCTCGAACAGTTGGGCCATCAGATTCATGTAATCACTTCACTCCCTTGGTATCGCAACCACACGGTGGAGCCGGAATGGACGGGACGGCTTATTTCCAGCGAAAAGACCAAGTGGGGCAAAATCACCAGAATTCACCCGTTCGCATCGAAGAATCGAACGAACCTGCTAGCGCGAGCAATTGCTTTTAGTGCATTCAGTTGCGCTGCCTCGCTAGTGGCAGTCTTTTCCCGGCGAAGTCAAGTAGTTCTCGCGATGAGTCCACCACTCACATTGGCGCTCACTGGGTGGGTAGCAGCCAAACGACATAAAGCCCCGCTTGTTCTGAATATTCAGGATGTACACCCCGATGCAGCCGTAGAAACGGGAACGCTTACCGACGACCGTGTAATCCGACTCTTAAAGCGTATTGAAGTTATGAGTTACGCCAAAGCAGACGCGGTAACCGTCTTGTCAGATGACCTCAGAAATAGATTAACCACGAGAACTGATACTGAGTCGAAGCTTCGCGTTATCCCTAACTTCGTCGACACCGAACGCATCCGGCCTGGTGACCGCAACAATGCTTACCGCCGCGAACTCGGGCTTACTGATGAGACCATCGTCATGTATGCCGGAAACGTCGGTTTTTCCCAGCCCTTAGAAATTATTCTGGAAGCTGCCCGTTTCATGACTGATCGTGAGGACATTGTCTTCGTAATCAACGGTAATGGATCCCGACGAACCCATTTCGAACAAGAAGCAGAAGACCTCCCCAACGTCACTTTCATGGACTATCAACCCCGAGAGCGACTCAACGAAGTCCTAGCTGCAGGCGATATCCATGTCATTCCACTCCAAAAGGGTTTGAGCTCGATCAGTGTCCCATCAAAGCTTTACTCCATCTTGGCTGCGGGGCGACCGGTACTAGCCAGCGTTGATCCGAACACTGAAATAGACCTAGTAGTGACCCGCTCCGGAGCAGGTAGAAGTACCCCCTCCGGTAATACCCAGGAGTTCATCGCAGCACTAGCTGCCCTCATCGATGACCCTCATGGACGGGCGGCGGCAGGGCTCGAAGCTCGACGGTTTGCTGAAGAATGGTTGTCCCCAGCAGCAGTCGCTGAAAGCTATAACGAGCTATTTTTGGAACTCCAACGATAAAGGAAGCGCCCCTGAAGCGCGTAACCGGGGCATATAAACGGTAACTTGGCGGACGGTATGGCCAGATCAGCAGCAGCAAAAAAGGTAGCTAAAGCCGCGAGCACCGGAGCAGGCGGAAAAGGTGCCGGTTCAGAACGTAACGTTCTCTTTCCAGCGGCAATGGTCCTAGTCGCTCTTCTCGGGGTGGTTCTCATAGTTGTGGCCCGAGATCAGCGTTCCGACTTAGCACCCGCTGGCGACCCAGGCCTAGAAGATCACTGGCACAGCGCATACAACATATTCGTATGCGACGAAGTCGACCCGACTGTCTTCGTTAATGACTCGGAAGACGATAGAACGGGCATACACACTCACGGTGATGGTCTGATCCATATCCACCCATTCGTGAGCACGGTCACCGGGCAATACGCCACGCTGGGCGCCTTCTTCAACGAAAACCAAACTGCGTTTGACGACGAAACATTTGAATTGCCGAATGGCTCAGTTATTTCGGAAAAAGATTTCACTTGTGGAGAAGAGAGTGCCGAGATTCGAGTACTGAAATGGAATCAGCTCACGGCCGAAAAGCCGGTGGTGTTCACCGAAGATCTGCGAGATATCCGGCTCAACGAAGACGGCCAGCTGCTGATGTTTGCCATAGTGCCTAAAGACACCGATGATTCGGAAATACCTCGTCCAGATGACAGCTACTTGCGGGAATACTTAAACCTGTCAGAAGAGCAGCAACCGCTTGGCCAAGATGATGGCGGCGAAACAGGGCCGATTCTGCCACAAACAGAAGAGCCGTTCGAAACAGACGAACCCGCTGAGGAATTGCCAGAGTCGAGCGAACCTGCCGACGACTGAGTTTCGATGTTCGCTCTAGTGCTCGTCGGTGGTTTCGGAACTCGACTTCGACCACTAACCGAACACACTCCAAAACAAATGCTGCCCATCTGCGGAGTTCCCATGATCGAATGGGTAGTGAGTCACCTAGCAGATCACGGGATTCAAGAAATAGGGCTAGCACTTGGCTATCGACCTGATGCATTTATAGCTGCCTACCCAGACGGGCGAATAGCAGGCCTTCCCTACAAGGTCGCTGTTGAACCTGAAGCTAGAGGAACAGCCGGCGCGATCCGTTTTGCGGCACAAGAGATGCAGCTAGAGGAAACATTCTTGGTACTCAACGGCGACGTATTAACGGATCTTGACGTAGGAGCACTCGTTGACTTTCACGGCCAACGCAACGCAGAAGCAACGATCGCATTGCAAGCTGTTGCCGACCCGTCACGGTTTGGGGTTGTAACAACCGATAACGACGGTCAAGTTCGCGAATTCATAGAAAAGCCGCCAATGGATGCCTCTCCCTCCAACAACATCAATGCGGGCACCTATGTCGTGAACCCTTCGGTCATAGATCGAATTCCTGACGCCAGACCGGTTTCCATCGAAAGAGAGATCTTCCCCGAGATGGCGCTTGCCGAAACTCTCTATGCGATGAAGTCTGATACGTATTGGCTTGACACCGGTACACCTGAGCAATTCTTGGAAGCCAATCTTGATGCCCTTCGCGGCCGCCGAAAGAACAAACCGACGTTGCCTGTCGCTGCGGTTGACGCAACTGCTCAGGTAGAGGACTCAGTTATTGGAACCGGAACCCACATTGGTGCCGAAGCTACCGTCAAGCGATCCGTGTTATTCGCGGGCTGTCAGGTAAGCAAAGGAGTCACGATCATCGATTCGGTGCTATCTGACGACGTACACGTAGGTGAAGGAGCGAGAATAGAACGCTCTGTAATTGGGTTAGGCGAACGAATCAGCGCTGGAACACAACTAGTCGAACAAACTAGGCCAGAGCCTTGATCAACGAAATAAGTCTTCTGAAGGGTTTCTAACGACTTCATCTCGGATCGAGCTGGTCCTCAACCAGTCGCTATCCACGCCACGAATCAAAGCCACTGGGATTCCTTCAGCTTTGCCGCAGACAAGATCAGCGGCCGCCGCAAGTTCGTCGGCGACGCACACCTCGGTTACCATCAACTCTCTTCCAAGCGAATCTTCGGTTCCGCGTAGATCCACTACCGCAGCAACACCTGCACAACCAATCGCTACATCGGTAACGCCTCTTCGCCAAGGGCGACCAAAGGTGTCTGAAATGATGACGCCAACGCTAACTCCGCAGTTGTGTCGAATGCGTTCTGCAATTCTGCGAGCTGACCTATCACTGTCTTCGGGAAGAAGTGCTGCTTGACCCCGAGCAACGTTCGACAGATCAA
The DNA here is from genome assembly GCA_913020735.1 of uncultured Acidimicrobiaceae bacterium. Taxonomy (GTDB): domain Bacteria; phylum Actinomycetota; class Acidimicrobiia; order Acidimicrobiales; family Poriferisodalaceae; genus MedAcidi-G3. The sequence goes on along the minus strand of CAJWBN010000120.1, from coordinate 2,513 downwards.
TTCCGGCATTGGCGCAAACGAAACCGTGCTTAGTCTCAGTGATGATCAGGTCGCCTCGGCGGCGGAGTATTCGAACCGCCTCACGTTCCACAATTGGCTTATGCGAGAGAGGGTCTGTCTGGTCAATCTCAACCATTGCTCCCTCAGCCTTAGAAACAATCTTCTGAGTAACTACCAATACATCCCCATCAGCTAAACCGAATTCGCTGGAGGAACAGATGTCGCCAATCAGAGTTCCAAGATCCGTACCTTCAGTGATCTCGGGGATTCCATTGACTGGGTGAATTGTCAGCGTCATTGTTGTTCCTCTTCGGATAACGAAATTTCAGCGAGCACCGCTTGTGCAAGAGCTGCAGCCCGATCAGGGGTATCCATGATTGTGTCAGTAACGAACGGCCGCATACCTTCCGACTGAACCCGAAGGGCCAATTCGGAGTCCTTTTGATCGATGACGAGAGTTTCAGCAAAATCTCTGTACAGCGATGCAATGCCAACGGAATTACGTTCGAACCCAAGTTCTTCAAGCATTCTGGAAGCGGGACCTTTCAGCGCTGCACCACCAACAATCGGGGAGATAGCTACCACGTTGTTTCTCCGTTCCCGAAGTACATCGGCAACGCCCGATATCTCCAGCACCGGTTTGACCGATACAAATGGATTCGATGGAGCGATGACGATAGCGGCTGACTTCTCTAGCGAAGAAATTACCTTGGGGCCGGGGCTTGCCGTTTCTATGCCTTCGAACCGGAAATCCTCTATAGCGACGTTGTGTTGTTGCGCAACGAAATAATCCTGAAAGTCGACCCAACCCTGGTTCTCGACTTTGAGTTGAGTGCGGATCTGCTGATTACTTGCAGGTAGCAGATGGGCTTCAATTCCTAACTTCTCGCAGAGTTCAACAGTCACTTCAGTCAAAGTCGCGCCTTCAGTGAGGCGTTGTGTCCTATAAAGATGAAGGGCTAAATCAAGGTCGCCCAAGTTAAACCAGGTTTGCCCACCCAACCTCTCCAATTCATCTTTGACGCCCCAGCTTTCATTAACTCGACCCCACCCCGTGTCAGGATTCACTAGTTCACTCAATGTGTACGTAACCGTGTCTAGGTCTGGACTGATGGCCAAGCCATGAAGACGAAAGTCGTCGGCAACATTAACCACGGCAGTTACCAAGTGATTGGGATAAACACGCAATAGACCTCGCAAAAACTTGGCGGCCCCAACCCCACCAGCTATGACCGTAATTCGATGACCTTCAGACACAATCTGCGAGCCTAATCCTGGCTTCGTCCTGTCAGAAGAAACTTTTGTTCTTTAGGCCACATGATCGCAAAATTCCGTGAACCGGCGAACGAGGGTGTCCCACCCATACTTAGCTTCGGCGAAGGCTCTCCCACTCTTTGCCGTGCGGTCTCGGAAGCTTTTATCCGAAGCTAAACGTTCGACTGCAATTTCAAACTCCGGGTAATTGTGATAGCACAAGCCCCCCTGAGCTTCAGCTACATGGGTCCTGGTTGTTTCGCAGTAGGCATTTACCAGAACGGGTATACCAGCTGCCCAGGCTTCGAACAGCACCAAAGAAAAGGACTCGAGAGCTGAAGGATTGATCAAAAAGTCAGCGTTCTGGAGAAGAGACCATTTCGCATGGTCACTCACGTCGGGGGCTATGAGCACATCGTCGTCGCTCTCAATTTGGACGCTAGGGCTACCTACGAGAACAAGCTGGTGATTGAGAGCAGACCGAGATTTTAGAGTCCGCCAGAACTCAACTAACCCCAACGTACCCTTCGCGTGTTCGATCCTTCCGACGCAAATCGCATATGGTCGATCTGTGAGACCAAGCCCCTTGAGTATCTCCGGATCAGTAGCTGATGGCGATTCAATTCCCCAGCCCAATACTGTGCTTGGGAGATGACCGACCGGATGGATCCGCTGCAATAGTCGCTGCTCGGCTCGAGATCCGTAAACAAGACCTCGACTTTTTTGTAGAAGCTCTCTGACTCGTGAAAGTCTCAAGAATGGCTCGTCGTGAGCAGCGGGAATAATCACCGCTCTGTCAGCTACCAAAGGAGCAACAGCCATCGTCGGCCAAAATAGATAAGGAGCGAAAAATATAAGATCTGCGTCAGAAGCTTCAACAGCATTAGCGAGGTCACTGCTAACCGGGCCCTGATGAAAGAAGAATTCATCCTGGATCGCAGGGTCAACACTTGCAGTGCCTGACTGAACTCGGTCATCAAGAGATGACCAAACATCGGTTCTACCTGAATCGACCAGATATCGATTTACTGCAAGCGAGCCATAGCGTTGCACGCCCGCAGGCTCCTCATTGGCCCAGGAAATTGAAGATGTCGCACAAGTCGCGTGCAAAGAAACCTGCCATCCTGATACTTCGGCTACCCGCCTAGCAAGAGCCCCAACAGCGTTTTCTGCACCGCCCACAGGTCCATACCTAGGGATTACGAAATCGACCTTCATTAAGACCGATCCCCAAAAAATGCTTGATCTAATGCCCCAGC
>CAJWBN010000119.1 GCA_913020735.1 uncultured Acidimicrobiaceae bacterium | reverse complement strand
GTCCGATGATGTTTTAACCATGTCCGAATTGCCTGCGAGTGTCGCCGTTATCGGAGGCGGAGCTATTGGCTGCGAATTTGCATCCATGTTGGCTGATTTGGGAACTGAAGTAACCATTCTCGAAGCAGATGAAAGGCTCGTTCCAGGAGCTGACGCTGATATAGCGAAAGCGTTACAACGGTCGTTCAAAAAACGAGGGATTAAGTCGCTCACTGGAGTGATGGCTGATGGGCATGCCCCTCAGCCGGATGGAACCATTGTGCAGTTGAACGACGGCACCGAAATAGAAGTGCAAAAGGTCATCGTGTGCATCGGTAGGCGTCCCTATACGGATCACCTTCAACTGGCAGAAACATCGGTAGAAGTCGACGACGAGGGTTTTGTGCGGGTTGACGAATTTTGTCGCACAAACCTCGACGGCGTGTATGCGGTAGGGGACTTAATCGCGACGCCGCAGCTAGCTCATGTCGGTTTTGCCGAAGCTATGTTGGTGGTCAGCGACATAATCGACGAGCCACGAGACCCAATCGATTACTCGAAAGTTCCTTGGGCCATTTACTGCCATCCCGAGATTGCATATGCAGGATTAAGCGAAGAAGAGGCAAAGGCAGCCGGTTATGAAATCTCGGTTGCCCAGCATCGATTCATTGGGAATGCGCGAGCACTCATTCATAACGACACCGAAGGTATGGTCAAACTTGTCGCAGAACGTCAAGAAAACGGAGAAGCTGGAAAACTTTTAGGAGTCCACCTCATAGGACCATGGGCAACAGAGCAACTAGGACAGGGCTACCTAGCCGTTAATAACGAAATGGAGATCTTAGAGATCGCAGGATTTATTCAACCGCACCCCACGCTGTCAGAACTGTTTGGTGAAGCCGCCCTAGAGCTGGCCGGCCGAACATTGCACGGATAAGACAGCAATGGTTATGAACCATGTCACACTCGCTCAAGGCATCTTGAAATAAATGTTTAGAGTTCGCTGGCTTGGACGAGTCAACTTCCAAGAGTCACTAGATCTGCAACGACAACTCTTCCAGTACAGCAGTGATGATCACCTGCTGCTACTCGAACACCATCATGTTTTCACCGGCGGCCCGAGCACGGATTTGTCCCATCTCCTTGTAGACCCAGACAAAATTGGAGCTACATACACACAAATTGACCGAGGAGGTGACATTACGTACCACGGCCCGGGCCAGCTCACCGGATACCCAATATTGTCGCTGCCAGGTCGACGGGGCGGGGGCATAGCGGAAACCAAATCCTATATCCATCAACTAGAACAAGTTTTAATCGACTCGCTTAGACAATTGGGCCTCAAAAATTGCATCCGTATAAAGAAATACCCGGGTGTATGGGTGAGGTCCAAGGGCGGGACTCCCCGGAAGATAGCTGCCGTCGGTGTTCGGCTTAGTCGTGGTCGAACGATGCACGGCTTTGCTTTAAACGTGGGAACAGATCTCTCGTGGTTCGACCACATCGTTCCATGTGGAATCGATGAATATAAGGTCACCAGCCTCAAAGCTGAAGGTATCAACGTCTCGATGGCGACAGTCGTAGAAGAGGTCGCCAGGGTAGCGACCCAAACCTGGGGGAGTAACGGATCTGACTTCGCTGGCATTACATCTCCGAAACAGAACCAAGACCTTGACACATTTAAAAGCGACCACATACCCGCGACCAAAGTTGGCAGCGAAGTAATAGTTCCGCTTCGCGAACGAAAAACAACGAGCCGAAGGCGACGACGCCTGAACGAAGCGGGCGTACCCGGAGGGTTTTCGATAACAGATAGAAAACCCTCCTGGATGAAAGCCAGAATCGACCTCAACGACGGCTATCGACGAGTTCGTTCGACCCTGCAACACCTTGAGCTAACGACTGTATGCGAAGAAGCGGGTTGCCCAAATATTTACGAATGTTGGGGTAAAGGCACCGCCACTTTCATGATTAATGGTGACCGCTGCACACGAGCCTGCAGCTTTTGTCTTGTAGATACCCAACGCCCGGTCCAGCTTGATGAAGAAGAGCCAGAACGCGTGGCGAAAGCGGTCTCGGACATGTCGCTACTGCACGTGGTAATCACAGCTGTTGCTCGTGACGATTTAACTGACGGCGGTGTCAGCGGATTCGTCAAGACCATCAAAGCAATTCGAGCAGCTAATGCATCCACCACTATCGAAACACTCATTCCAGACTTCGGAGGCAATAAAGATTCACTCAGATGCTTATTGAACGAACGGCCCGACGTTGTCAACCACAACCTAGAGACAGTCGCCCGGCTCCAGCGAGCGGTACGGCCGAGTGCCGGATATGCCAGAAGTCTGGCCCTTCTCGCCCGAGTAAAGGAAGAAGGATTAACCACCAAGTCAGGATTGATCACAGGACTCGGAGAGTCCGATGAAGAACTTGTTGCCACACTTGCCGATCTAGCTTCGGTCGGCGTCGATATTGTGACAATCGGTCAATATCTGCGACCTACTAGTAACCACATACCAGTTCAGAGATGGGTAACCCCTCAAATCTTCGAAATGCTTGCTGAACGTGGCCGCGAACTAGGAATCTCGCATATAGAAGCAGGTCCTCTAACGAGATCAAGCTACAACGCGTCCGACAGCATCCGGTCGCTATCGCCTACTCCGTAATATTCAGGCCACGGTGACTACACTCCCAATAATGGCCGCCGGTCCACAACTTGACGCTGCAACCGTGTTGCTGCAGTGGGCAACTGGAGGTCTTCTGTTTTGTTGGGTCACCACCCGCCGCAGAGAATTGGGTGACGGCTACGGATGGTTGCTTCGATCAAGCTATGCGGCGATAGCAGCACTGGCAGCCATTGCTGGCTATGGATGGGCGTCAGAACCCATCCGAGATGCTTCCTCCGTGGCAGTGGCTGCAGCTGCCGTAGTCGCGTTGCTGCTATCAATAACTCGCCGAACCATTGATCCAGCTTCACGACCTAATCAATCTAGAAAAACAACACCGAGCTTTAATCCCAGATGGGATCTCATAGCTCCAACTGTTGGAACTATCGGATTGTTAGCAGCAGGTATCGGTGGCGGAGGCAATGAAGCTTTACAGACTGCAAGAATATTGGTCGGAGCCGCCTTCTTAGGCTCGGTTACTGATGCCATGTTGCTCGGACATTGGTACCTAGTTCAACCAGGATTAAGAAGAGAACCATTGCTAGAGCAAGTTTCGTGGCTGGGCAAACTCTGGCCTTTAGAGGTTGGCCTGTTGATCGTACCGACAGGCATGATTTCGGTATTAACGGGACAAATAGACGACAGTTACGGAGGAATGCTTGGATGGTTTTGGCTGGCCTGCGCGCTGACAACTGGGGGTTTAGTGATCGTTACCCGCGCAGCGCTCCGCGAACGCCAATATGCAGCCGTGATGGCCGCTACCGGACTGCTATACCTGGCAATCTTGACTGCTTTTGGGACTGACGTCGTGGCGCGACTGGTACTGGAAACCTAAACCTCGCAGATGGCTGATCAACAGTTATCGGCCCTTCCACTCAGGTGTCCGTTTCTCTCGGAACGCTTCAACGCCTTCTTGGGCGTCTTCTGAGCCTCCGACAATTCTCCTAATGCTTTCACCCATACGAACCGCTTCTGCCCACCCCATTCGTTGAGACCTTGAAGCAACTTCTTTCACAGCACGAACCGCTAGCGGCGCCCCCTGGCAAAGCCGGGCAGCAAGCGCATATGCCTCGTCCATCAAGTCATCATGAGGAATAACCCGCCACGCCAAACCGATATCAACTGCCTTCTCCGCATCGATATTGTCACCCGTCAAAAGAATTTCCATAGCATCTGCCCAAGCGATTTTCGAAGGTATTCGCATTGACCCAACGATGGTTGGCACACCAACCTTCACTTCGGGCATACCGAAGACAGCACGATCTGACGCCAACAGAAAATCAGTTGCTATAGCACCGGTTAGTCCATACCCGATACAAGCGCCGTTGACAGCAGCGATAGTGGGTTTCCATAGCTCCAGACCACTCTCGAAGCTATTGATCGTCGGAATTTCGAAGTAACTCCCTGACCACGAACCGGCGGAATTACCCTGACCGGGACGCAAATCGGCACCAGCGCAAAAAGCACGTCCAGACCCAGTCAAGACGGCAACCCAGGCATCAGGATCGTTATAAAACTCCAACCACGCTGCGTTCAAGCACTCCCGCATAGCCCCGTTAATCGCATTAAGAGACTCCGGACGATTGTAAGTAATCGTCGCAATATGTCCTTGAAGTTCGTATGTCGCTTCGTCGCTCATTTTTTCTGGCCTAACTTCGAGATCAATAAAATTGGGTAAACAACAATTACCCGCCATGTGTCTAGTGCATTCGTCTACCACAATGGGGAAGTGAGACTTGTCATCCAGATTCCCTGTTTCAATGAAGCAGAGACGTTGCCAGCCACAATGGCTGATTTACCGAGATCAGTCAACGGGTTTGATGAAGTTCTCTGGCTAGTCGTTGACGATGGTTCTAGCGACCAAACGGGGGAAGTAGCCAAAGCTTGTGGCGCCGATGAGGTAGTTAAGTTGACACAAAATAAGGGCCTAGCCGTGGCCTTTCAGGTTGGCCTTGACGCGTCCTTACGATTAGGTGCCGACGTTATTGTCAACACAGACGCCGATAATCAATATTCGGCAAACAACATTGCCGACCTCGTTGAACCAATAATTAAAGGTGATGCAGATCTAGTGGTCGGGAGTCGTGACATAACCAACCATGAAGAATTCTCAACGCTGAAAAAGTTCCTCCAAAAGATCGGTTCATGGGTTGTTCGACAAGCGTCAGCGACTGAGGTGTCTGATGTCACCTCAGGATTTCGGGCCTACAGCAAAGAAGCAGCTCTTCAAGTTAACGTCGTATCTCAATTCACATATACCCTTGAAACCTTGATCCAAGCGGGGCGTTCAGACCTAGCTGTCGCGGATATTCCGATTAACGTAAATCCGACAACTCGCCCATCGCGCCTATTTCATTCAAAACGACAGTACGTTCGAAGATCAGCAGCAACCATTTCTCGGGTATACGCCATGCATCAACCTTTACGAGTCTTCAACATCCCAGCCGCCATCTTCGCGCTGGTAGGGCTGGCGTTATTCGGTCGGTTCGGATGGTTTTATTTGACTGCTGGAGGGCAAGGACATATCCAATCACTGATAGTTGGAGCTGTGTGTCTGCTCGTAGCCATGCAAATGTTGATGCTTGGTCTGCTCGCAGATCTTCTTAGATCCAATCGGGTTATCAGCGAACGAGTTCTTCGAAGAGTTCGAAACATAGAACTAACGCTTGGTGATTACACAACGATTGAAGATGACCCGACTCCAGACCCGTAGTTGCCTCTCTGGGTTCTCCTGCTTCGCCAGACCAACGAGAACATTAGTGCCAACGAAAGAACCGAAATAAACGCCCCGGCCCTTAGACCCGAAGGTCGATACTGTAACTTCACCGTGCTAGATCCTTCGGGAACAGGAACTCCAACTAATGCATGGTCTGCCGCTACCAGTGGTTGATCTACACCATTCACTGATGCGATCCACCCATCTTGCATAGCGTCAGCCACCACCAACCATCCCGGGCCGGTAGTTGTTAGCGAAATATTCAAATGATCTAGCTGGTCGTCAAAATTGTGTATCACGGCCTTCGCAGCCACAGAACTCGTCAGGTGATCAGACTGTTCTGACAACAGCATCAACTCTGAAGGAAGACCAGCTTGTAGCATCTCCACTCGCTCTTGCCCGTCACGAATGACTACCCCTTCTGGCGCGAATCTAACCCTGTCCAGAGCGTCCAGATTTTCCCAAATCGCGACATCATCGGCATATGCCAAACGCAGACCACGACCACCTGATTCCATTCCATTTAGAACCGGCGCTCCCAATTGGTCAGTCTTTAGGTTCAAGGCCCCATCTTCAGCGTCTAAGCGAATTCTGATCAACGCCTCGCCGCTGGATGGTAAATCCTCAGCGGCAACGGGAATCCAATGGCTGCCAGCGGGTAAGAATCCGCGTACATGTCGACGTCCAGTACGCACTACACCATCCGCTCCGACAACTTCGACTCTCAGCCGTCCAGCCAGATCACTTGTAAAGAAATCTTCAACGAGAAGAATTTCGACACCACGCATAGGGCGCGAGGCCACTACTACGTCTAGATGATTGTCAGGTTTAAGTTCGCGTGATGAGTCGCCGCTTGACAAGGCAAACGGCGTCCCTGGTAACGGGAAATCTACCTGGGTAACCAACCAGCGAACCGACATCCGATCCAAGACCGGTGAACTCAAACGGTTTACGTCAAGAAATTCGAGAAATGAGAACGTGTAGGACCTGTCGAATGCCTCGGGGTCGATAGCAACTAGCAAATCTCTCCATGTCGGCTGATGAAACACGTGACCCGTCACAGTTCGAATTCCATAATGAGTCGTCGTGCCCGAATAGAGCGCTAAATCATGAGCTGCAATTCGGTCGCCACTTGCCTGCGAGGCTAAGAACTCATGAGCCGGCGTAGTTGGGTAGTGGCGTTCGGGAACCTCGCTCGGCCAAAACGGGCCAACGAATAGAAGTATTTCCACCGCGGCGACGCCAGCAACCACTACAGGCAAAAACTGGTTCAAAGAACTTCGGTGACGGAATAGGACGGCTCCGATAATGATTACTGCTGCTATCCCAGCAACCGCAACAGATTGGCCGACTTCAGAAAGGCGGCCCTCGCGCGAAGCAAGCCGCAAAACATGTACGACGCCCCCCAAAGCGACAGCTACCGCAACGATAAGCCCCGCGAGATGCCACCGACTTCGATACTTATCGAATAGGTCCCCTCCGAGTTCGCCGCCCGATCGAAGCGCCTCCAGCCCCAAACCGACCAACATTGCCAATAAGAGCAGCCAGATTGAACGCATTCGTCCCACAAAATTCGTGTCAAAAAGTCAAATTCAAGCGAAAAATTGGCGCTTCTTCCTCGCGGCATTACTATCGCTTTTTCTTCGAATGCTCAGCTGCAGCACTTCCTTGGGA